>NZ_JBEOYB010000069.1:0-39084 GCF_040296845.1 Streptomyces sp. NPDC001985 | reverse complement strand
CCACCGTCAGATCCCCGGCGAAGCCACGGTCACCCGAGGCATCGGGCACATACTTCACACAGACAACGATCCTCAAGCTCACGCCGGCTCTCCTCCTAGCAATGGTCATCACTGTGGGTCCCCCGCGCCGAGGGCCGAGGGGCCTGCCCGCCAGACGGCACAGGAGCCGGAAGGCGGGGATTTCCGGTCGGACAACCGGTGTTCCGAACGGAATATTACTCACCAGTACGACTTCAACCTACCCTGCCGCCAGGGCCGGAGAACTGTGACGTTGCCGACCCCGCCGACACCGGATCGGACTACCCCGTCAGGGCACTCCTCAGTCCCGCAACGCGTTGAAACGGCCCTGGTGGTAGAGGAGCGGCCGGCCCGGCGACGACAGCGTCCCGGTGACCGCCTCGGCGACGACCAGACTGTGGTCGCCGGCCGGGACGCGGGAGACCACCCGGCAGACCATCCACGCCAGCACGCCGCCGAGGAGCGGAACCCCCTCCGGCCCGACGCGCCAACGGGTGGGCGGGCCGAAGCGGTCGGCGCCCCGGCGGGCGAAGGTGGCGGCCAGCTCGGCCTGGTGTTCGCCGAGTATGTGCACTCCGACATGGGCCGACCGGGCGACGATCCCCCCGCTGACGGACGTGGAGGCGACCCCGAAGGAGACCATCGGGGGGTCGGCGGAGACGGAGGTGAGCGAGGTGGCGGTGAATCCGGCGGGCATCTCGCCCCGGGCGGTGATCACCGCGACGCCCGCCGCGTGGCGGCGGAAGACGGAGCGGAGCAGCTCGGGAGAGGCGGGCGGATGAATGCCGGGTTCGGGCGAGGCCGTCATGGCGTGGCACCCTGCCGGAGCAGCGGAGATTCAGCGGACACGGCGTCAGGCTTTCGATATGTGGCAGGTGCAGTCAAGTGCTGACTGCCCTCGCCGAGGACCAGAAATGTACGACGTGACGAGAATCTCCCCCGTCACCGGCTCCAGGACTGGTCAGAGCGGCGCACATGGGGCACGATCTGCCCCAGTGCCGAAAACCTACGGCTGCGTAACTTACACCGGGCGAACCCTCCCCGGGCACGACAGAAGGGTCCTCCCCAGATGGCAGAGTTTGTCTATCGGCCGGTCGTCGGTGCCGCTCTCACCCTGTTCAAGGCGCTGGACCTGAAGATCGACACTCAGGGGTCGGAGAACATTCCGCGCACGGGCGGCGCCGTGCTGGTCAGCAATCACATCAGCTATCTGGACTTCATCTTCTGCGGGCTCACCGCCCTCCCCCAGAAGCGCCTGGTGCGCTTCATGGCGAAGGACTCCGTCTTCCGCCACCGGGTCTCCGGTCCGCTGATGCGCGGCATGAAGCACATCCCGGTGGACCGCAAGCAGGGCGAGGCCGCCTATCAGCAGGCGCTGGACGCGCTGCGCGCCGGGGAGATCGTCGGGGTCTTCCCGGAGGCGACCATCTCGGAGTCGTTCACGCTGAAGTCCTTCAAGTCGGGCGCCGCCCGGCTGGCGCAGGACGCGGGGGTGCCGCTGATCCCCATGGCGGTGTGGGGCACCCAGCGGCTGTGGACCAAGGGCCGTCCGCGCAATTTCAAGCGCAGCCACATCCCGGTGACGATCCGGGTGGGCGAGCCGGTCGACGCGCCCACCGACCAGTACGCGGGGGCGATCACCCGGCGGCTGCGCGAGCGCGTGCAGGAGCTGCTGGAGGCCGCTCAGCGCTCCTACCCCGTACGCCCCAAGGACGCGTCGGACACCTGGTGGGTGCCCGCGCATCTCGGGGGTACGGCGCCGACGGCCGCGGAGGTCCGCGGCGCGAGCTGAGGCCGGGAGCGGTCGCGCCGGCGCCCTCACCCCGTCGGAGACGGTGAACGTGCGCGGCATGCCGGGGTGCCGGGGCGCCGGGGCGCCGGGGCGCCTCACAGTTCGGTGGGGAGTCGCGCCCAGAGTGACTCCCGGTCGGCCGCGCCCCGGAGGACGTGGAGCACCGCGGGATGCGGTGCGGCGTACAGCAGTGGATAGTCCCTCTCATCCGACCCCGGCCGGACGGGGAAGGCCAGCCGCTCCCCGTCGAGGGAGAACCGCGCATCGACCCCGGGCTTGTTGCCCCGGGGGTCCTGCCGGTCCCAGCGCTCGCGCCCGGGCAGCCGTACGGCGATCAGCCCGTGGATCACGTCCAGCCTCTGGTAGCAGAGCGCGGTGGGGATGCCCTCGGCCCGCAGCAGGGCGGCCAGGGCGTGGGCCTTCGCGTAGCAGATGCCGGTGCGCAGCCGGAGCACGTCGGAGGCGCGCCAGGTGACGCGGGGGTCATCGGCGTCATGGGAGTGCGGAATGGTGTCGCGAACGAACGCGAAGGCGGCCCGGGCGTACGTGTGGGCGTCGCCGCTGCCGTCCCGGAGGCGGGCGGCCGTCTCGCGCACCAGGGGGTGCTCGTGGTCGATGGCCTCGTCGGCGGCGAGATAGGCGGAGAGATCCGGGGTCTGCTGGCGGAGTTCCATGTAGCGACCCTAGAAAAACGGCCGACCGGAGTCAATGACTTTCCGGTCGGCCGTATATTCATGCACCATATGGGGAGAGAGGGCCGGTCAGCGGGCCATCTCCTCCTTCAGCGCCTGGAGGAAGGAGTCCACATCGTCCTCGGTGGTGTCGAAGGAGCACATCCACCGCACATCGCCGGCGGCCTCGTCCCAGAAGTAGAAGCGGAACCGCTGCTGGAGCCGCTCGCTCACCGCGTTGGGCAGCCGGGCGAAGACCGCGTTGGCCTGGACGGGGTAGAGGATCTCGACCCCGTCGATCTGCCGTACGCCCGCCGCGAGCCGGGTGGCCATGGCATTGGAGTGCCGGGCGTTGCGCAGCCACAGATCGCGGGCGAGCAGGGCCTCCAACTGCACCGAGACAAAGCGCATCTTGGAGGCGAGCTGCATCGACAGCTTGCGCAGATGCTTCATATGACTGACGGCGTCCGGGTTGAGGACGACGACGGCCTCGCCGAAGAGCATGCCGTTCTTGGTGCCGCCGAAGGTGAGGACATCGACGCCCACCGCGTTGGTGAAGGTCCGCATCGGGACGTTCAGGGACGCCGCCGCGTTGGATATCCGGGCGCCGTCGAGATGGACCTTCATACCGCGCTCATGGGCGTGTTCGGTGATGGCCCGGATCTCGGCGGGGGTGTAGACCGTCCCGAGTTCGGTGTTCTGGGTGATCGACACGACCTGGGGCATGGCCCGGTGCTCGTCGTCCCAGCCCCAGGCCTGGCGGTCGATCAGCTCGGGGGTGAGCTTGCCGTCCGGGGTCGGCACGGTGAGCAGCTTCAGCCCGCCCATCCGCTCCGGGGCGCCGCCCTCGTCCACATGGATGTGCGCGGACTCTGCGCAGATCACCGCGCCCCAGCGGTCGGTCAGCGCCTGGAGTGCGGTGACGTTGGCGCCGGTGCCGTTGAAGACCGGGAACGCCTCGGCCGTGGAGCCGAAGTGGCTGTGCATGACCCGCTGGAGGTGGTCGGTGTACGCGTCCTCGCCGTAGGCGACCTGGTGGCCGCCGTTGGCGAGCGCGAGGGCCGCGAGGATCTCCGGGTGGGCACCCGCGTAGTTGTCGCTGGCGAACCCGCGCACCTCGGGGTCGTGGTGGCGGCGGGCCGCCGTGGTCGTGCTCTTCACGGTTGGGGCGTCAGCCACAGGCGCTGTCCATTCACTTCCTCGGCGGACCGGTCCCAGACGCCCGCGATGGCGTCGGCCAGCTCGGTGACATCGGTGAAGCCCGCGAACTTCGCGTTCGGGCGCTCGGCGCGCATGGCGTCGTGCACCAGAGCCTTCACCACAAGGATCGCGGCAGCGGCCGCGGGGCCGTCGTCGCCCCCCGCCTTGCGGAAGGAGTCGGCGAGCGCCAGCGTCCAGGCCTCGGCCGCGGCCTTGGAGGCGGCGTAGGCCGCGTTGCCCGCGGTGGGCCGGCCCGCGCCGGCGGCGCTGATCAGCAGATAGCGTCCGCGGTCGCTGCGGAGCAGTCCGTCGTGGAAGGCGAGGGAGGTGTGCTGGACGGTGCGGATCAGCAGCCGCTCCAGCAGATCCCAGTCGGCCGGCTCGGTGGCGGTGAAGGAGGAGCTGCCGCGCCAGCCGCCGACGAGGTGGACCAGTCCGTCGATCCGGCCGAACTCCTTCTCGGTCCTGGCCGCCCACTCGCGGGTGGCGGCCAGGTCGAGCAGATCGACGGTGTCACCGGTGACGGTGGCGCCGCCGTGCGCGTAGCGGGCGGCGTCGACCGCCGAGGCCAGCCGTTCGGGGTCCGCGTCGGCCCCGACGACGGTCGCCCCGGCCTCGGCCAGCCGCAGCAGGGCCGCACGCCCCGCGGGTCCGGCCGCTCCGGCGACCGCGACCACGGCGCCCTCCAGCGGACCGCCTGAGTTCTTCATGGTCGTCGCCTCCTTGGTACGTGTGCTCACGCCGCTGCTCCGGAAGCGGTGCCGGCTGCCGCCGGGCCCGCCGCGGTGATCCCCTTCGTGGCGGCGATCACCTTCTTCAGCTTCTTGGAGAGCGCCTCATAGAACATGCTGAGCGGAAACTCGTCCGGAAGCACGTCGTCGACGAGTTTCCGGGGCGGCAGGCTCAGGTCGAGGGCATCGGGGCCCTTGGCCCAGCGGGAGCCGGGGTGCGGGGAGAGGTACCGCGCGACCAGGTCGTAGGCGGCGAACCAGTGGACGAGCTTGGGCCGGTCGATACCGTCCCGGTAGAGCTTCTCGATCTCCGCGCAGAGCTGGTTGGTGACCTGGGGGGCCCGCTCCCAGTCGATCTTGAGAGTGTTGTCGGTCCAGCGCAGCACGTCGTGCTGGTGGAGATAGGCGAAGAGGAGCTGTCCGCCGAGGCCGTCGTAGTTGCGGACGCGCTCGCCGGTGACCGGGAAGCGGAACATCCGGTCGAAGAGGACGGCGTACTGCACGTCGCGGGCCTGGGCGACGCCGTCGGCCTCCAGGAGGACGGCCTCCTTGAAGGCGGTCAGATCGCAGCGCAGCTCCTCCAGGCCGTACATCCAGAACGGCTGGCGCTGCTTGATCATGAAGGGGTCGAAGGGGAGGTCGCCGTGGCTGTGGGTGCGGTCGTGGACCATGTCCCACAGGACGAAGGCCTCCTGGCAGCGCTCCTGGTCCCGCACCATCTCCCGGATGTCGTCGGGCAGGTCGAGCCCGAGGATGTCCACGGCGGCGTTGGTCACGGCGCGGAAGCGGGCGGCCTCGCGGTCGCAGAAGATGCCGCCCCAGCTGAAGCGCTCGGGGGCCTCGCGGACGGCGATGGTCTCGGGGAAGAGGACCGCGGAGTTGGTGTCGTACCCGGCGGTGAAGTCCTCGAAGGTGATGCCGAGGAAGAGCGGGTTGTCGTAGCGGGTGCGCTCCAGCTCCGCGAGCCACTCGGGCCACACCATGCGCAGGACGACGGCCTCCAGATTGCGGTCCGGGTTGCCGTTCTGCGTGTACATGGGGAACACGACGAGGTGCTGGCGGCCGTGGGCGCGGTCGGCGGCGGGGCGGAAGGCGAGCAGCGAGTCCAGGAAGTCGGGGACGCCGAAGGCGCCATCGGCCCACTTGCGCAGATCGGCGACGAGAGCGCGGTGGTACGCGCTGTCGTGCGGCAGCAGGGGCGACAGCTCGTCCACGGCGTCGGCGACCCTGGCCACGGCGGACTCGGCGGCGGCGCGGGAGGGGGCGCCCTCGGCCTCGAAGTCGATGGAGCCGTCCGGGGACTGCCAGGGCCGGATCTCGCCGACGGCACTCTTGAGCCGGGACCAGGCCGGGTGCTCGACTACCCGGCTGTCGGTGGATATGGCCGCGGTGGCGGCGTCCTGCACAAGAATTTCCGTCATGTCACTTCCTCCACAGGAGAACCTCGCGTCAAGACACCGTATCCATGGGGCGTTCTTCAGGACAAGTGGCCTCAAAGAAATTATCCTGCGCCACCCCCATTTCCGCCGGAAGGTTTACGGCCGTGGAGCGTACCCGCGATGGCTTGCGTCATTCCCGCGCCGTCCCGCGCGGTGCCGGCGCCGCCGGGCGGCCGGTGCGTCAAGCCGGTGGCGGACACGCCCACGCACGGGTGAGGCGGGCGCCCGGCCCACCGGAGCGCGGGGCGCGGCGGACGGCGCGGGACCGGCGGCCTGAAGCCGCCGAACCGGCCGGGCGGAAGCGGTTGCCCCTCCGGGGCGGGCCATTAGGCTGCGTCCTTGCCGGACGGCGCCCTCGGACCGCGCCGGACGGGAGCCGCCGTCGACGGAAGCGAGAGAGACTTGACTTTCCTCACCATCGGTCACCGCGGGGTCATGGGCGTCGAGCCCGAGAACACCCTGCGCTCCTTCGTCCGGGCCGAACGCTGCGGCATGGACGCCATCGAACTCGATCTGCACCTCAGCAAGGACGGCGCGCTGGTCGTCATGCACGACTCCGAGGTCGACCGGACGACCGACGGCTCCGGCCCGATCGCCGAGAAGACGCTCGCGGAGCTGCGGGAGCTGGACGCGGGTGACGGGCAGCGGGTGCCCCTCTTCGAGGAGGTCGTCGACGCGGTGCGCTCCCCGCTCCAGGCGGAGATCAAGGACGTGGCCGCCGCCCGGGCGCTCGCCGATGTGCTGCTGCGCCGCGATCTGACCGGCCGGGTCACCGTGTCGTCCTTCCACGACGAGGCCGTGGCGGAGATCGCCGTGCTGGTGCCCGGCGCGCGGACAGTGCTGATCGCCGGCCGCTGGGGCGCGGACATCGTGGACCGCGCACGCGCCGTGCGCGCGGACACTCTGGCGCTGGACATCCGCCGGCTGACCCTGGAGGTGGTCGAGCGGGCGCACGCGGAGGGGATCGAGGTGATCGGCTGGGTGGTGAATACCCAGGAGCAGCTGCGGCTCGCCCGCGCCCTCGAACTCGACGGGGTGACCACCGACTTCCCCGAGATCAGGCGCACGGGCCGGTTCACGGCGTGACGGACGGGTTCCCCGGGCGCCGCTCCCCGGCCGGGGACCCCCCGGGGGTCAGCGCACCTCCTTGACCAGCAGTTCGAAGGTGAGGTCGTCGCGGAACGGCTCGCTCGCGGTCTCCTCCTCGTACGGGAAGGGGGTCAGCTCTCCCGTACGGCGGTAGCCCCGGCGCTCGTACCAGGCGATCAGCTCGTCCCGGAGCGAGATCACCGTCATGTGCACCGCGCGGACACCCCAGGTCTCGCGGGCGCGCCGCTCCGCCTCGGCGAGGATGCGCCGGCCGAGGCCGCCCGCCTGGAGGCGGGGGTGGACGGCGAAGAGACCGAAGAGGGCCGTCGCGCCCCGGTGTTCGAGCCGGCAGCAGCCGACGACGGCGCCCTCGCGCTCCGCGACGATCAGCAGTTCGCCCTCGGCGCCGATGATCTCGCGGAGCTGGGGCGCGCCGATCCGCCCGCCGCCGATGAGGGCGGCCTCGGTGGTCCAGCCCCCGGCGCCGTCCCGGTAGGCCGCCTGGATCAGCTCGTACAGGGCGGGCACATCGGCCTCGGCGGCCTCCCGGAAGGTGAGGGAGCCGCCGGCGCGGGGCGGGTGCGGTGCGGTGTCCATGGGCGGCTCTCCCCCGGGGAGGTAGTCGGGTGTGTCCGGCGGACGTGCGGGTGCGGACGCCACGAGGGTACGGGGTCCGGGCCCGGCGCTCCGATCCGGATACGGCGGGACCCCGGGTCCGCGCGGGAGGCGTCGCCGGCCGGGTGACCCCGGGGGGGCCGCCCTTGATCCCGGGGAAGGTCCCGGGCCGTGTGCGGGCCGTGTCCGGGCCGTGGGATCGTCCGCCCGGTGGAAGGGGCGGGGCTGCGGCGCACCGGCGCCGGGGTCCGCGGGGACGCGCCGTGAGGCGGAGGATCGCCCTCCAACGCGGCGAGGGCCCCCGCGGCCCGGGGCGCCGCGGGGCGGTCGGGACGTGCGCGCGCGTCCCGGTGGCTTTCGCCGGGATGGGGCGCGGGCTCCGGTGCCGTGCGTCGCGCGGCGGAGGACGGGGCCACCGCGGTGGGGGGCCTCCCGTGCCCGCCGGGGCACAGGGGGCCGGTGCCGGGGCACAGGGGGCGTGGTGCGGTGCGGGGGGCCGTGGTGCGGTGCGGGGGGCCGTGGTGCGGTGCGGGGGGCCGTGGTGCGGTGCGGGGGCGAGGTCCCGGCGGAAGACCCTAGGGTGCGTCCATGGTGCATGTGCTGAGCAGCCGGATCATCATCCGCCCCGTCGACCCCGAGCGGTCCAGGCGGTTCTACGGACAGACCCTCGGCCTGGCGGTTCACCGCGAGTTCGGGACCGGGCCCGGCGAGCGGGGCACGGTCTACTTCCTGGGCGGCGGCTTCCTGGAGCTGTCGGGGCGGGCCGAGGGGAGGGGCCCCGGGGCGGGCGTGGAGCTGTGGCTCCAGGTCGAGGACGCGGACGCCGTCCACGAGGAGCTGGCGGCGCGGGGCGTGGAGGTGCTGGAGCCGCCCTCGCTGCGGCCCTGGGGGCTGATCGAGATGTGGATCGCGGACCCCGACGGCCATCGGATCGCCGTGGTGGAGGTGCCCGCCGACCACCCTCTGCGCTACCGGCCCTGACCCGGCGCCCGGGGGGCGTGCACGGAGCGATGAACGCCGTGTGCTCCCCGTGACACCCCCGTGCACCTCCGCGCACTCCCGTGCGCTCGCGTGTGCCCCGCGAGGGGCGGGCATCGACCCTCCGGACGCCGTCGATGCCCTGGGGGGTCTCCGTGCACGGACCCGCGCTGTCCGGCTGGCTGCTCGTCGCGCTCTGCGGAACGACCGGTGGGTACTGTCTGGCCCGGATGCGCGGCTGCTCCGGCCCGGCCCGGGCGGCGGCGGGGGGCGAGGCGCTGATGGGGCTGGGGATGGCGGCCATGGCCGTGCCCGCCGCCGCGTTCGCGCCGCCCGGGTGGGCCTGGCCGGTGTACGCGGCGGTCTTCGGCGGCGCGGCTCTCGCCGCTCTGTGGGCCGCCCGCGCCGGTCCCGTCCACCATCTGCACCATCTGGTCGGCTCGCTCGCGATGGTCTACATGGCGCTGGCGATGGTGCCCGGCGCGGCACCGGCCCACCACGGCGGGCACCCGGCGGCGGGGGTGCCCGCGCTGACCGGCGCGCTGCTGGCGTACTACGCGGTCTACGTGCTGCGCGCCGGGGTGCGGCTGGCCCCGGCGGGCGGCTCGCCGCCGGGCAGGGGCGCCCGGCCCGCCGCGCCGCCCGGCGGCGAGCGCGATCCCGGTCTCGCCGGTGCCTGCCGGCTGTCCATGGGGCTCGCCATGCTGGCGATGCTCCTCACCCTCTGAGCCCCGGGCCGCCCGGCTCCGGGCCGGTGCCGGGCGGCCGGGCGGAGGAATCGCGCCCACGCGCCCTTTCCGGCCACCCGGAAACGTGGCGTGCGTCACTTGCCGGGCGTGCCCGTACCTCGGGCCCGTCCCGCACTCATAGGCTGATCACATGTTGGTCTCCCTTGTGCTGCTGTCGCTCGGCGCACTGGCCGCCGTTCTGGCCCCGCGGCTGGTGTCGCGCGCCGACTGGTCCGAGCGCGAGCCGATCGTGGCGCTCTGGGTGTGGCAGTGCGTGGTGGCCGCCGTCCTGCTGTCCTTCGCGCTCTCCATGACCTTCAGCGCCGCCGCGGCCTGGCAGCTGGTGCGCGGCCAGGTCTTCGCGCCGGCGCCCAGCGCCGTGGTGGACGCCTACGCGCTGGGCACCGACGAGCCGTGGCCGGCTGCGCTGGCGACCCTGCTGGCCTGCGGGGGCCTGTGGAGCGCCGCGATGCTGACCCGGGAGATCAGCCACGCGCGGGCGCGGCGCCGGAAGCGGCGCGAGGAGCTGCTGGTGCGCGCCCCCCTGCTGCCGGGCGAACAGCCGGGCAGCGAGCGGCTGGTGGTGCTGGAGGGCGAGCGGCCCGACGCCTGGTGGCTGCCGGGCTCGGCGCCCCAGCTCGTCATCACCACCGCCGCGCTGCACCGGCTCAAGGGCCGCCAGCTCGATGCCGTGCTCGCCCATGAGCAGGGGCACGCCCGGGCCCGCCACGACTGGCTGCTGCACTGCTCCGCCGCGCTGGCCAACGGCTTTCCGCAGGTCCCGGTCTTCGCCGCGTTCCGCGACGAGATGCACCGGCTGGTGGAGCTGGCCGCCGACGATGTCGCGTCCAAGCGGTTCGGACGGCTGACGATCGCGCTGGCGCTGGTGGGCCTCAACGAGGACCGCGGGGTCTTCGGGCCGTGCGCCGCCCCCGAGGGGGACCTCCCCCAGCGCGTCAACCGGCTGCTCTCCGCGACACCCAGACTCACCCCGGCCCGCCGGCTCCGGCTGACCGCGGCGGCGGCGCTGGTGCCGGTGGTCCCCCTGCTGGTGGCGTTCGTCCCCGCGCTCCGCGCCCTGGCCTGACCCGCCGCCCCGGGCCCGCCGCGCGGTCCCGGAGCACCGGGGCCCGCGACGGCGCGCGGGGCGCGCGGGATGCCCGTATCCCCCACGCGACAGGAATGATCCCCCCATGCACTCCCCCCGACCGGCCCCCGCCGCTCCCCCGGTGTCCCGCCGGACCTCCGCCCCGGCGCGGGCCACCGCGATCCTGGCCGCCCTCTCCGCCGCGCTGCTGGCGCTGGTCGCCGCCGGCTGGTCGCCGCTGCTCTCCTTCGACCGGTCCGTGGCCGGCGCGCTGCACCGCTCCGCGGTCACCGAACCCGGGTTCGTCCAGGTCAACCGGGTGCTGACCGACTGGTTCTGGGACCCGTGGACCATGCGGGCGCTGATGGCGGCTGCCGTGGTGTGGCTGTGGTGGCGGCGCGATCGGGTGTTCGCGGCGTGGATCGCGGCCACGGCCGTCCTGAGCGCGCTGCTCCAGCAGGTCCTCAAGTGGGCGGTGGGGCGGGAGCGCCCGCAGTGGACCGACCCGGTCGACTCGGCGCACTTCGCGGCCTTTCCGTCCGGTCACGCGATGACGGCGACCGTCGCCTGCGGGCTGCTGCTGTGGGTGCTGGCACGGCGCGGGGTGCGGAGCGGCCCGCGCTGGTGGTGGAGCGTGGCGGCGGCGGCCGTCTCGGTCCTGGGTGTGGGGCTGACCCGGCTCTATCTGGGGGTCCACTGGCCCACGGATGTGCTGGCCGGCTGGCTGATGGGGGCGTGCTGTGTGACCCTGGCGATCACCCTGTACGGACGGACGGTCTTGTCCCGCTCGCGCTGAGCCGGGAAGGATCGACGGCATGGCGATCACAGGCGTGCTCTTCGATTTCTCCGGGACCCTCTTCCGTGTCGAGTCCGTGCGGGAGTGGCTGCACGCGACCCTCGAAGCGCGCGGCACCGCCGTGAGCGAGGCCGATTTCACCCGGTACGCGGAACAACTGGCGGCGGCCGGAGCGCTGCCGGGCGGCCCCTCGCCGAGGGAGCTGCCGCCGGAGCTGGCCGCCGGATGGGCCGTGCGCGACGAGAGCGCCGAGCGCCACCGGGCCGTGTACACGGCGCTGGCCCGCCGGGTGGAGCTGCCGGACCCGGGCCTGTACGAGGCGCTGTACGAGCGCCATACGCACCCGGACGCCTGGCAGCCCTACCCGGACGCGGCGGGGGTGCTGCGCGAGCTGCGGGAGCGCGGCACCGGGATCGCCGTGGTGAGCAACATCGGCTGGGATCTGCGCCCGGTGTTCCGCCGGCACGGGCTGGACGAGCTGGTGGACGCGTATGTGCTGTCGTACGAGCACGGGGTGCAGAAGCCCGACGCACGGCTCTTCCGGGCGGCCTGCGAGGCGCTGGGGGTCCGTCCGGGCGACGCGCTGATGGTGGGCGACGACCGGGAGGCGGACGGCGGGGCGGCGGCACTCGGCTGCGCGGTCCGCCTGGTGGACCATCTGCCGGTGGCCGAGCGGCCGTGCGGGCTGCGGCCGGTGCTGGAGCACCGCTGAGAGGACGGCCGTCCTCGGGCCGGGCGATCCCCCGCGTCGCCCGGTCCGGGACGGACCCGCCGGCCAGGCCCTGAGGCCCTCGCGGCGTACCGCGCTGAGTATATTGGCTCGGAGCCAGTCAACGCAGGAGTCAAGCATGTCCCCGCGGCGCCCATCGGTCAATGAAGAGATGCGCCGGCGTTCCCGGGAGCGGCTGCTCCAGGCCGCGGTGGAGCTGGTCGGCGAGCGGGGGTACGAGGCCACGACGCTGGCCGATATCGCCGATCGGGCGGGTTCGGCGCGCGGTCTGGTCTCGTACTACTTCCCGGGGAAACGGCAGTTGCTCCAGTCGGCCGTCCACCGGCTGATGCACCGCACGCTGGAGGCGGCGCTCTGCCGTGAGCCGCGCACCGAGGACGGGCACGAACTGCTGGCGCGGGCGATCGACGCCGTTCTGGGGCTCGCCGTGGACCGTCCGACGCTGATGCGGACGCATATGTCGGGGGTGCTCCAGGCCGAGGGCTTCGTGCAGTGCCCCGAGCAGCAGCGGCTGGCGGCGCTGCTGCGGGGTGCCGTGGAGCGGTACGGCTCACCCCGGCCCGATACGGACTATCCGCTGCTGCGGGCGCTGCTGATGGGGGCCGTCTTCGCGATCGTGCTGCCGGGGGCGCCGATGGAGCCGGCGCGGCTGCGGGCCGAGCTGTTCCAGCGGTACGGACTCGACTGGGAGCTGGGCGTTCCGCCGGGCGGGGGGCCCGCCCGGCGGAACGCGCGCTGAGCGCGGAGCACCGCTGACAGCGGCTCAGTCGTCGTGGTCGTGGTCGAAGTAGTCGGGCTGGGTCTGTGCGTTCAGCTCGGGCAGCCACACCCGCTTCGCCGGGTCGGTGCGCCTGTCGTTGATCTTCAGCACGTCGAGACCCTTGGCCATGTCGTTGGAGTAGACATGGCCGTTGTAGTAGTAGGCCGACCACGGTCCGGCCGTGGTGACCCGGCTGGGGTTGACCGGGCCGCGCTCGAAGAAGCCGATCTCCTTCGGCCTGGCGGAGTCGGTGAACTCCCAGACGGAGATGCCGCCCTGGTACCAGGCCTGGACCATCAGGTCCCGGCCCTTCACCGGGATGAGCGAGCCGTTGTGCGCGACACAGACCTCGGTGGGGGCCTGGTGCCGGTCGATCTTGAAGTAGCTCCGGAAGACCAGCTTGCGCTGGTCGCCCTTGCCGACGATGTCGTAGATGCCGTTGGCACCCCGCTTGGGCCCGATCTCGGCGTTGCAGGTGGCCGAGCCGCCGCCGCCCAGCTCGTCGGTGAAGACGATCTTGTTGGCCTTCTGGTTGAAGGTGGCCGAGTGCCAGAACGCGAAGTTCTCGTTGTCCTGGACGCGGTCGATGACCCTCGGGCGCTCCGGGTTCTTGATGGAGAGGAGGACGCCGTCCCCCATGCAGGCGCCGGCGGCCAGGTCCTTGGAGGGGAGCACGGTGATGTCGTGGCAGCCGGTGGTCGCCCAGATGTCCGGGTTGCCGGGGTCGCCGGGGTGGCCGCCGTCGGGGAAGAGCACCGGGAAGTCGATGACCCGGGCCCGCTCCGGGGCCTTGCGCGGCACCTTGATGATGGAGATGCCGTCGTGCGGCGGCTGGCAGTCGGGCAGCGAGGCGTGCGGCGAGTACGACGAGACGTAGACGTACACATCGCGGCGCTCGGGCAGGATGGTGTTGGTGTGCGATCCGCAGGCGGTCTCGACGGCGGCGACGTACTTCGGGTTGCGCTTGTCGCTGATGTCGAAGACCTTGATGCCCTCCCACGAGTCCTTCACCGTGGCGGACTGCGATGTGCTGTTGCAGGAGCTGTCGCTGCGGGAGGAGTCGGTGGAGAGGAAGAGCAGGTCGCCGCTTACCGAGACATCGTTCTGACTGCCGAGGCAGAGGACCTCCGAGACGGTCTTCGGCGACTTCGGGTTGCTGATGTCGTAGATCGTGAAGCCTTCGAAGTTCCCCGCGTAGGCGTACTTCCCCTGGAAGGAGATGTCGGTGTTGAGGCTCTTGAGCGCGCCCTTGGGAACGTTGACGAGGTGTTCGACGTTGGCGCTGTGGACGATCTCGTCCACGCCGGGTATCTCACCGCTCGCGATGGCGGCCCGGGTCTCGGCCTCCTGACCTGAGGAGACGGCCCCCTTCCCGGCGGCGGTGTCCCCGGGGTCGGGGGTGGCCAGCGCGGGGCCGGCCGTCAGCAGCGCGGCGAGGAGCCCGGCCGCGGCGGTGGCCGCGCCCAGCCGTCTCCGCCGTGGGCGATGGATGTGCGACAGGGTCACTGCGTCCTCCCTGGATTCCGTTCATGGCCGAACGGTTGATGGACCACGGAAGTATCTTCCCTTGCATGGACATCTCAACAACTGGCAACAGAGACGTAATGAAAGTTTCTGATCACCGGACCCCGGAACCGTGTTAGGACGGATGCCGAACAGTCGTCAACCGCCCCCAGTGGCACAGGAGGCCGCCATGCCGAACCGCCGACGGACCCCAGCGACGCGCGGACCGGCCGCCGTGGCCGCGGTCGCCGTGGCCGTACTGGCCCTGGGGGCCTGCGAGTCCGGTTCCGGCGGCGCGGAGCCCGGGGCCGGGAAGGGCCCGGAGGCATCGGTGGTGGTCCCCGGCAAGCCGGGTGAGCCGGCGCGGACGCTCTCCGCCGAGGACGCGCGGAAGGAGCTGCCGGACGATTCGCCCAACGAGGCCGACCTCGCGTACGCGCACCGGATGATCGAGCACCACAGACAGGCGCTGACGATGACCGGCCTGGTGCCGGGGCGGGTGCACTCCCCCCGGGTCGAGGCGCTGGCGGAACGGATCTCGGCCGGCCAGGAACCGGAGATCGCCGCCATGGAGGGGTGGCTGGAGAGCGAGGGCGGGAGCCGGGCCGGGGACGGCGGGGGGCAGGGCGGGCACGGGGATCACGGCGGGGGCCACGACGCCGGCTCCATGCCGGGGATGGCGACCGGGGCACAGCTCGCACAGTTGCGGGCGGCGGAGGGGAAGGCCTTCGACGAGCTGTTCCTGAAGCTGATGATCACTCACCACGAAGGGGCGATCTCCATGGCGGCCGAGGTGCTCGCCGACGGGAACAACGTCCGGGTGGAGGAGATGGCGGGCGATGTGATCGCGAGCCAGACCACCGAGATCGGCCGGATGCGCGGACTCTGACCCCGGAGGGGCACCGGGGCGCGCGGGCGGTCAGCGGCGGTTGTGGCGGGGAGCGAGATATCCCTCGTCCCGGGCGCCGGCGATGAGCCGCAGGGATCGGCGGCGGCTGCGCCCGGTCGCGCCCATCACGGCGAGGACGGGATCGGAGCCCTCGCGCTGCGCCGCCCGGTAGGCGTCGGCGGCGATGCGGCGGCCCGCCCTGCCCCGGGGCGCGGTGGAGCGGCCCCGTCCGCGGCGCCGGGAGGCGCTGGGCGGCCCGGCCGGTTCGGCGGCAGCGGGCACGGGGGGCGCGGCGGGCCGTGCGGTGGCCGCGAAGGGATCGGGCCCCTGCCATACGGGTCCCGGTGCCGCGGCGGTGCGGCAGGCGTCCTCCAGCGGCTCCCCGATCCGGGCCGCGAGGACCGCGAGGCCGGGCAGCGGCAGCGGCGGGTCGGCCCGCAGCTCCTCGATCGCCAGCCGGCCCTCCGTCACCACCGCGACCACATCGAACCGCGCTCCGTCGGCGAAGGTCAGCCGGACGTCGAACCACGGGGGCGGGGCTCCCGGAGCGGGGAGGGCCGACCCGGTGACGGTGACCGCCCCGTGGCCCTGGACCTCCCAGACGGGCGGAGAGGGCAGCGACTCACCCGGATCGTACTGATCATTCGTGTTAAGAAACCCCGTTTCCTGCACAATTAACACGTAACCAGTCAAGTCATGCATATGTGCGGCGGCACGCATGAGGTGCGCCGCAAGGCACCCTGTCAGCTCAGCTCGGACGGCCCCCGGCCGTCGCCGCCCATCACTCCCCAGGCCCGCTCTCCGGTGGGATGCTGGAGACCTCCCGCGGGAAGGAGTGCGCCGTGCTTCGCGTCGCCGTCGTCGGGGCGGGCCCCAGCGGGGTCTACACCGCTCAGGACCTCGTCCTCCAGAACCGGGTCCCCGATGTCCGGGTGCATGTCCTGGACCGGCTCCCCTGCCCGTACGGACTGGTCCGCTACGGGGTGGCGCCCGACCACGAGAAGATCAAGTCCCTCCAGAACAGTCTCCGCGCGGTGCTGGAGCACGACCGGATCGACTTCGTCGGCCATGTCGAGATCGGCGGGTCCGGCCCCGGCCCCGCGGAGCTGCTGGGCCTCTACCACGCGGTGGTGTACTGCGTGGGCGCCGCCCGGGACCGCAGACTCGGCATCCCCGGCGAGGAGCTGCCCGGCAGCCACTCGGCCACCGACTTCGTCTCCTGGTACAGCGCCCATCCGGACGCGGCGGAGCGCGGATTCGGGCTGGCCGCGCGCTCGGCCGTGGTGATCGGCGCGGGCAATGTGGCGGTCGATGTGGCCCGGGTGCTCGCCCGGGAGGCGGCGGAGCTGCGCCCGACCGATGTGCCCGAGGGCGCCCTGGGCGCCCTCGCGCTCAGCGGGGTGCGCGAGGTCCACATGGTGGCCCGGCGCGGCCCCTCGCAGGCCAGGTTCACCACGAAGGAGCTGCGGGAGCTGGGCTCGCTGCCGGCGGCGGATCTCCTGGTCGACCCCGCGGAACTGGCCCTGGACCCGGCGTACGCCGACGGGACGGCGGCGGCGGCCCTGCCGGCGGCGGCCAGAAGGAACATCGAGGTCGTGCGGGGCTGGGCGGAGCGGCCCGCCGAGGGGCGCGGGCGGTGTGTCCGGCTGCGCTTCTTCCTGCGGCCGGTGGAGCTGCTGGAGCGGGACGGCCGGGTGGCGGGCGTACGGTTCGAACGGACCGTGCCCGACGGCGCGGGAGGGGTGCGGGGCACCGGGGCGTACGAGGACATCGGTGCGGGACTGGTGCTGCGGGCCGTCGGCTACCGGGGAACGCCGCTGCCGGGGCTGCCCTTCGACTCCGAGCGGGGCACGGTTCCGCACGCGGCCGGGCGGGTGCTGCGCGAGGGCGTGCCGTCGCCCGGGGAGTACGTCGCGGGCTGGATCAAGCGGGGCCCGACCGGGGTGATCGGCACCAACCGGCCGTGCGCCAAGGAGACCGTGGCCTCCCTCCTCGACGACGCGGCGGCGCTCACCGCCCGGCGGGTGGCGGCGGACCCGCTGGCGGCGCTGACCGCCGCCGGTCAGCGGCCGGTGGGCTGGCCGGGGTGGGAGGCGATCGTGGCGGCGGAGACGGCACTCGGGAGCGCGCTGGGCCGCCGGTCGGTGAAGATCCCCGACTGGGCGGGGCTGCTGGCGGCGGCGGAGTCCTGAGAACGGCGCGGCGGCGTCAGCGGCGGTGGCCGCCGGCGGCGGCCTGCCGCGCGAGCGCCGTCAGGACACTGTCGAGCAGCCCGGGGAAGAGCGCGTCCAGATCGTCGCGGCGCAGTTCGTTCATCTTCGATGTGCCCTGGTAGATCTGCCGGATCACTCCGCTCTCCCGCAGGACGCGGAAGTGGTGGGTGCTGGTCGACTTGGTCACCGGCAGGTCGAAGTACGAACAGGAGAGCGGGTCCGGGCCCGAGGCGAGAGTGTGGACCACGATCAGGCGCATGGGGTCGGAGAGGGCGTGCAGCACGGCCTCCAGCCGGATGTCCCCGCGCTCGGGGTGGGCGAGTTCACGGGGGCTTGTCGCGGTGTCCACTGCGGCTCCTCTTTCGTGGGTGAGTCGGTGCGCCGGCCGGGTCATCGGCCGGCCGGTGCGGTGCGGTGCGCCGGCGGGTCGCGCCGGCGCGTGGGGGTCCCGGCGCGTCGGTCCGGGCGGTTCCGGTGCGTCGGTCCGGGCGGTTCCGGCGGGTCCCGGGGTGCCGCCCGTCCAATAGTACGAGAGCGCTCGTAGTTTGAGGGAATCCGTACTACGATGCGTATCGTACGAATCGGCCGCCGCGCCATCAGGCCCGGCCCGGCCGCTTCACCATGCCATCCCGAGGAGCCTGCCGTGAGCACACTGTTCGAGCCCTTCACCCTGCGGTCGCTGACCATCCCGAACCGCGTCTGGATGGCGCCGATGTGCCAGTACTCCGCACCGGTGACCGGCCCGGACACCGGTGCGCCCGGCGACTGGCACCTCGCCCACTACGCGGCCCGGGCCACCGGCGGCACCGGCCTGATCCTGGTCGAGGCGACCGCGGTCGCCCCGGAGGGCCGGATCAGCCCGGCGGACCTCGGACTCTGGAACGACACCCAGACCGCCGCGTTCCGCCGGATCGCCGGCTTCCTCGCCGGCCAGGGGGCCGTCCCCGGAATCCAGCTGGCCCACGCGGGACGCAAGGCGTCCACCGGCCTGCCGTGGCAGGGCGGGGCCCCGGTGGGCCCCGGGGAGCACGGCTGGCAGCCGGTCGGCCCCAGCCCGGTCCCGTTCGACGAGGGGCATCCGGTGCCGACCGAGCTGACCGTCGATCAGATCGCCCTGGTCGTGCAGCAGTTCGCCCGCGCCGCCCGGCGCGCGCTGGAGGCGGGCTTCCGGGTGGCCGAGATCCACGGCGCGCACGGCTATCTCATCGGCGAGTTCCTCTCCCCGCACAGCAACCACCGCGAGGACCGGTACGGCGGCTCCTTCGAGAACCGGGTCAGGTTCGCGCTGGAGGTGGTGGACGCGGTCCGCGCGGTCTGGCCCGACGAGCTGCCGCTGTTCTTCCGCGTATCGGCCACCGACTGGCTGGAGGGCGCCGGCTGGACGGCCGACGACACCGTGCGCCTCGCCGCGCTGCTCCGGGAGCACGGCGTGGACCTCCTCGATGTCTCCAGCGGCGGCAACGCGCCCCGGGTGCGGATTCCCGCCGGCCCCGGCTACCAGGTGCCGTTCGCGGCGCGGGTGCGGGCGGAGACGGGGCTCGCGGTCGCGGCGGTCGGCCTGATCACGGAGGCAGGGCAGGCGGCGAAGATCCTCGCCAATGGCGAGGCGGACGCGGTGCTGCTCGGGCGGGAGCTGCTGCGCAACCCCTCCTGGGCGCGGCAGGCGGCCGAAGCGCTGGGCGCGGAGGTCCCGGTGCCCCCGCAGTACCTGCGCTCCCTGCTCCGCTCGCGCTGAGGGCCCGCGCCCGGGGCGCTGTCCGGGGCCGAGGGCGGACCGGCGCGCGCCCGGGACGGCGGAGCCCCGGGCGCGCGGCCCCGGGCGGGCCGCGGCGGACGGAGGGGAGAGGCCGTGCGGGACACCCTCATTACCCCAGTAGAGTGACGCACTGTGACAGCGCGACGACCTTTGAAGGAAATTATCGAGCCGGGCTGGGCCGACGCCCTGGAGCCGGTGGCCGACCGTATCGCCGCGATGGGGGACTTCCTGCGCGCGGAGATCGCGGCGGGGCGGACCTATCTGCCGGCCGGGGCGCACGTACTGCGCGCCTTTCAGCAGCCGTTCGCGGATGTGCGGGTCCTGATCGTCGGTCAGGACCCCTATCCCACCCCGGGGCACGCCGTGGGCCTGAGCTTCTCGGTGGCGCCCGAGGTGCGGCCGGTGCCGGGCAGCCTGGACAACATCTTCCGCGAGATGCACACGGACCTGGGCCACCCCCGGCCGTCCAACGGCGATCTGACCCCCTGGACCCGGCAGGGAGTGCTGCTGCTCAACCGAGCGCTCACCACGGCTCCCCGGAAACCCGCGGCGCACCGGGGCAAGGGCTGGGAGGAGGTGACCGAACAGGCCATCCGGGCGCTGGTCGCCCGGGGCACCCCCCTGGTGTCGGTGCTGTGGGGGCGCGACGCCCGCAATCTGCGCCCGCTGCTCGGCGAGCTGCCGGCGATCGAGTCCGCGCACCCCTCCCCCATGTCGGCGGACCGCGGCTTCTTCGGCTCGCGGCCCTTCAGCCGGACCAATGAACTCCTCGCGCGTCAGGGGGCCCAGCCGGTCGAGTGGCGGCTGCCGTGACCGGCTCCTGGGTCCTCGGGGTGGACTCCGGGGGCTCGGGGCTGCGGATCGGTCTCGCCGGCGCCGCGGGCACCGGGCGCGCCGGGACCCTGAGTTCCGGGGAGCCCGTGCGCACCGGGAGCGACGGCATCGACGCCGGGCATCTGCTGGAGCAACTGGTGCCGATGGCGCGGGAGCTGCTGGCGGCGGCCGGGGGCGGGCCGGTCGCCGCGGTGGCGATCGGGGCGGCCGGGATGGCGACCCTCGGCGACCGGCTGCGCGCCGAACTGCCGGGAGCGCTCGCCGCGTCCCTGGGGGTGCGGCGGCTCGCGCTCGCGACGGACGCGGTCACGGCGTACGCCGGGGCGCTCGGGCAGCGCCCCGGCGCGGTGGTGGCCGCGGGCACCGGCATGGTCGCGCTGGGAACGGATCTGACGGGCTGGCGGCGGGCGGACGGCTGGGGGCATCTGCTGGGCGACTGCGGCGGCGGCGCCTGGATCGGCCGGGCCGGGCTCGAAGCCGCGCTGCGCGCCCACGACGGGCGGTCCGGCGGCTCCGCCGCGCTGCTGAGGGCCGCCGAGGCGGCGTTCGGTCCGGCCGGCGGACTGCCGGGGGCGGTGTATCCGCGCACCGACCGGCCGGCGGTGCTGGCCTCCTTCGCGCCGGAGGTCGCCCGCTGCGCCGCCGCGGGCGACGGGCTGGCCGCCGCCGTTCTCGCGCTGGCCGCCCGTCACATCGCCGAGGCGGCCGAGGCCGTGTGCCCGCCCGGCGGAGGGCTGGACATCGCGCTGACGGGGGGCCTGTTCAAGATGGGCGCCCCCCTGCTCGCGCCCCTGGAGGAGGAGCTGTCCGCGCGGCTGCCCGGCGCCCGGACGGTGCCCGCCGCCGGCGATCCGCTCGCCGGGTCGCTGCTGCTGGCGGGCGCGCTCGCGACGGGTTCGCTGCGGCTGCCGCTCCACCCGACGCTGCTTCATGTACCGGCAGAGCGGGGCAGATGAGACGCAGGGTACCCAGACACACGATATCCATCGGATAAATGTGGACAGATGACACTCGACCACCCCCTCCCCGAACAGCCACGCCCTCAAAACCAGTAGCATGCGGCGCCATGAGCTCCCCCACTGGGCCCGCGTCCGGCCTGCCTGTACGAATGCCGCGCCCCCGTCAGTCCGGGCGGCACCGCCGCCCGGAACCGGTGGCCGCCCCCGAGGGCGCGCCCGCGCTGATTCTCGCCGTGCCCGGCGTGCCCGCGCCCGCGACCCGCAGCCTGGCCGAAGAGACCATAAGCATCGCGCGCTCCGAGCTGCCGGGCCTCGATGTCGGCATCGGCTATCTCGACGGAGACGACTCCGAGTACCCCACGCTGGAGAGCGTTCTCGCCCACACGGCGGCGCGGCGCACCGAGCGGTACGAGATCGCGCGGGCGGCCGGCCGTGAGGTGGCGGAGCCCGAGGGCCCCGCCGCGGTCGTGGTGCCGCTGCTCGCGGGCCCGGACAGCGTGCTCATGCGGCGGGTCCGTCAGGCGGTCATGGACAGCGGCTCGGTGGCGGAGCTGACCGATGTCCTCGGCCCGCATCCGCTGCTCGCCGAGGCCCTGCACGTGAGGCTCTCGGAGTCGGGTCTGGCGCGGGCCGACCGGGCCAGGCTGTTCACGGTGGCCACGGCCGCCGACGGCATCATCCTGGCGACGGTCGGGGGCGAGGAGGCCGTGCGGGCGGCCGGGATCACGGGGATGCTGCTGGCCGCGCGGCTCGCGGTGCCGGTGATGGCGGCGGCTCTCGATGTGGAGGGCTCGGTGGGCGCCATCGCGGATCAGCTGCGCGGCTCCGGCTCGCTCCAGCTGGCCCTGGCCCCGTATCTGGTCGGCCCGGAGCTGCCGGACGGGCTGCTGGAAGCGGCCGTGAAGGAGGCGGGCTGCTCCGCCGCCGAGCCGCTGGGCGCCTATCCCGCGATCGGCAAGCTGGTGCTGTCGCAGTACGCGGCGACGCTGGGCATCACCCCGCAGCCGCAGGGCTCGCCGGCGCACTGACGGCCGGAGGGGAGGCCCGCCGTGCGGGCCTCCCCTCCGGTCCCGGCCCCGGCCCGTCGGCCGGACCCGGGGAGATCGGGGCCGCGGGTCAGAGAAAGACCACGCAGGAGGCCGCGGGGGCGTCCAGGGAGCCCGCCCGCCGCGGCACACCCGTCTCCGGGTCGAGGTCGAACCAGGTGACGTCCCCGGAGCGCTCATTGGCGGCGTAGAGCCTGCGGCCCGACGGGTCGAGCGTCAGATCGCGCGGCCAGCGCCCGCCGCACGGCACGGTGGTGATCAGCTCGGCCCGCTCGCCGCTCCCGTCCAGGGAGAGCACGGCGATGCTGTCGTGTCCCCGGTTCGCGGCCCAGAGCCGGCGCCCGTCGGGGGCGACCACGACCTCGGAGGGGTAGGCGGGCCCCTCGGTGCCGTCCGGCAGCACCGGCACCTCGCCGACCGGCTCCAGCACGCCCGCCCCGGCGTCCCAGCGGCAGACGGTGAGCGTGGGCACCAGTTCGTTCAGCACATAGGCGTGGGTGCCGGCCGGGTGGAAGGCCAGATGGCGGGGGCCGGTGCCGGAGCGCAGCGGGGTCTCGCCGTGCCGGGTCAGCTCGCCGGTCCCGGTGTCGAGCGCGCTGATGTGCACGGAGTCGGTGCCGAGGTCGACGGCGAGCACCCACCGGCCACTGGGGTCGGGCAGCACCTGGTGGGCGTGCGGCCCGCGCTGGCGGTCGGGGTCGGGGCCGTCGCCCTCGTGCTGGAGGACGCCGCTGGCGGCGGCCGGTTCGCCGGCGGGCCCGATGGGCAGGACCGTGACGCTGCCGGAGCCGTAGTTGGCGGTCAGCAGATGGCCGCCGTGGACGGCGAGATGGGTGGGGCTCGCGCCGCACACCGGCACCCGCGCGCCGATCGGCCGGGGCGCCCTCCCCCGGATGTCGAAGGCGCCCACCGCGCCCTCCGATGTCTCGGAGACGGCGTAGAGGACCTGGTCTCCCGCGACGGTGGCCAGGGCGAGGTACGAGGGGTCGGCGACAGCGTCGCTGACCCCTGTCTCGGTCAGCGCGCCGGTCTCCCCGTCGACGTCGGCTGCGATGACGCCGCGCCCGCCCGTCGAGGTGAACGACCCGATGAATGCCCGTCGGGTGCTCTTGTCGCCCACAGCGTTGTCCCCTCACTGATCGTTCGCTGGCCCGGCAGACGGTAGCAGCGGTCTAGACCAAGTGTCTTCACCCGTTCCCGGTCCGCCGACCGCGGGACGCGGGGCCGGAAGCGGGGGTTCCGGTGTTGCGTCCAGGCAGCCGATCCCGGCGAATCGGGTGTAGTGGACATGAGGTTGCCCTTATTTCCAGCCATGATCAGATTTCCGCGCGGAAGCACCGCGGCACGGTGAAGATCCGAAGGATCTTCACGTATGGGGCACATGTGCGGCGGAATCTTCGCTGCGGCAATCCACAGCACCCCCGCAGAGGCCGGGAACGGTGCCGGTGACACGCGTATGACCTGCGAAGACCTGTCCATATGACAGCCAACCGAAAACACCCTACTTCTGCGAACGGTCACTCCCCGTGTAGGCATGGTGAAGGCGGCCCCAAACAACCTGGGGGGTCGCCTCAGCCATGTTTCTGGGGGTTCATCCGCCATGTCCAGACTCACCCGTCGCCAGACCCTCGGGGCCGTCACCGGCGCAGCAGCGGGCGTAGCGCTCATCGGGGTGGCCACCGCGTCCGCGGACCCCGCGCCCGCCCAGGGCACGGGCGGCGCCGCCAAGGGAGGCACTGCCTCCGGTCCCGCGTCCTTCGACGAGGTCTACAAGGGCCGCCGTATCCAGGGCATGCCCGCCGAGGCCCACGCCCACGGCCACGCGGGACACCACGGCGCCGGCTACCGCGTGCTGATCGACGGCCGCGAACTCCATGTGATGCAGCACGGAAAGAGCGGCTGGAGCAGCCCGATCAACCACTACGAGAGGTTCGCGACCCCGCTCGACGCCGCGCGCACCGCGGTCCTCTCCCTCAAGGGCGCCGTCGTCGTCCCGTTCGACCCCACCGCCTGAGCCGGGAGCAACAGCCATGACCGTACGCAAGAACCAGGCGAATCTCACGGCCGCCGAGAAGAAGGCCTTCACCGACGCCGTACTGGAAGTCAAGCGGAAGGGCGTGTACGACGAGTTCGTCGCGGCCCACCGGCTCCGGTTCGCGCTGGACATGAACACCGGGATCTACGTCGGCCACTTCGGCCCGTCGTTCCTGCCCTGGCACCGCAAGTTCCTCATCGACTTCGAGAGAGAACTCCAGAAGGTCGACGCCTCGGTGTCGATCCCCTACTGGGACTGGACCGCCGACAACACCGTCGCCTCCTCCCTCTGGGCGCCGAACTTCCTCGGCGGCACCGGGCGTCCCCTGGACGACCAGGTGATGGACGGCCCCTTCGCGTACTCCGCCGGCAAGTGGCCGATCACCATCCAGGTCGACAGCCGTCCGTTCCTGGCGCGCAACCTCGCCCACCGCGTCCCCACGCTCCCCACCCGGGCCGAGGTCGACGCCGCGCTCGCCATGCCCACCTATGACTCCGCCCCCTTCCGCGATGGGTCGACCGGCTTCCGGTCCACGCTGGAGGGTTCGGCGGGGTACATGAGCATGCACAACCGGGTGCACACCTGGATCTGGGGCCAGATGGAGACCAGCGTCTCCCCGAACGACCCGGTGTTCTGGCTGCACCACTCGTTCGTCGACAAGCTCTGGGCCGACTGGCACGCGCTCCACCCGACCAGCGCCGAGTACCTCCCCGCGGGGGGCACGGCCGATGTGATCGATCTGAACGAGACCATGCCGCCCTGGCCCAACACGACCCCCCAGAGCATGCTGGACCACACGCAGTTCTACACCTACGCCTGAGCCGGGCGCGCGAGGTCCGGAACACGGGCCCCGCCCGCCGGACGAGGGGCCGCCCGCCGCGGGCGGCCCCTTGTCCGGCCTCGGTCCCGGCTACGAGAGCACGAGGGGAGCGCGCGGGGAGCTGCGCAGAGGAGCGGCGAGTTCGGTGAGGGCCCGCTCCAGGCCGTGGAGATGGGCCAGCGCGGGCTCCGTGCCGGCCGGGCGCGCCGGGGAGCCGGAGGCCGCGTCCGCGGGGTGCCCGTTCGGGGCCGTCAGGGCGTGCACCGCGGCTTCGACGCGCCAGCAGGCGGCGGCGAGGCGGGCGTCGTGCCCCGCGTCCGGGTCGGCGGCCACGGAAACGAGGCCGCGCACCTCTCCGGCGCACTCGTCGAGCAGCGCCAGCACCCGGCGGGCGCGCGCCTTGCGGGCGCGGTGCGGGCTGAGCGGGTGGACCAGGGGTGCGAGGGAGAGCCGGACCCGGGCCAGCAGCAGTTCCAGTTCGGCGGCGTGCGGGGTGGGGTCGGCCTCGGGGGCGCCGGCGAGCCGTCGCAGGGAGGCCGAGGTGGAGGCCCTGACGCAGTGCAGGGCCCGCTCGATCCAGGCGCTGTTCGTGGCGTGGGTGGTGACCGGCAGCACCAGGACGACGGCGAGCGCCGCGCCCACCGCGCCGACGGCGGTCTCCGCCAGCCGCAGCAGGAGCAGCGCGGGGTCCAGTACGCCCAGCAGTCCGTAGAGCAGCCCCGCCATCACCGTCACCGCCACCACCATCCAGCTGTAGGAGACGGCGGCCGTGTAGAAGATCCCGAAGACACAGAGCGCGACCAGGACGGCGGTCGGGGCGGGCGCCCCGGCGAGCGGGATGGCGATCAGCATGCCGGCGCCGATGCCGACGACGGTGCCGAGCACCCGGCGGAAGCCGCGTACCAGTGTCTCGCCGCGCGACACCGTGTTGACGAAGATCCACCAGGTGGTGCCGACGGCCCAGTACCAGCGCTCGTCGGAGAGGAGCTGGCCGAGGGCGAGCGCGAAGGCGGAGGCGGCGGTGACCTGGCACGCCTGCCGGGTGGTGGGGCGGGCGAGACCGGTGCCGGGCAGCGGCGGGGGCACGGGAGCGGGCGGGGTGCGGCGCTCGATGGGCCACAGGACGAAGCGGACGAGCGCGGCGGCCCCGAGGGCCATCACCAGGGCGGCGCAGAGCCCGGGGAGCTGGTCCGGCACGGCGTGCAGGAACTGGGTGACGAAGAACATCATGAACGCGAAGATGCCGAGGGCGTGGCCGCGCGGGCCCCAGCGCCGGGCGTAGACCCCGCAGAAGACGACGAGCAGGATCGCCGCGTCACGGACGAGGGGGAGGCCGTGCAGGGTGGCGGCCACGGCCAGGACGGGGAAGCCGGCGGCCGGGAGCAGGGCGGTGGTCACCGCCTGGGCGCGGACGGTCGCGTCGGTGACGGTGAAGAGGGCGAGCAGGGCCGCGAGCCCCGCGGTGATGGAGGCGTTGAGCGAGAGCCCGGCGAGTTCCGCACAGGCGACGGCGAGACCCACGCCGATGACGGCGCGGACCGAGTTCCTGAGCCTGGCCCGCCCCGGGTCCGGAGCCACGAACATCCTCTTCACGGCGGTGGCCGCTCCCTTGTGTCGTCCGTTCGCCGGTCCGGCCCGCTCGGGGTGGTGAGCGGTGGCGGGCACGACGAAGGCACCGCGGTCCAGACCCGCGTCGTCGCGGGTCCGGCGCTGCGCGGCGCCGAGAGTGCATGGATACCGCAGAGACAATCATCAACCGGGGCACTGGCTCAAGAGCCGCCCGGTGGAGTGGGCCATTGGTACGGATACTCCGCGCTTCCGGTGGCCGGACGGTGCCAATGGGCCATCACGGCGCCGCCGGGCGCGAGGTCACCGAGACCTCCCGGACCCGCAGCCCGGCCCCCTGTCCCCAGAGCCGGCTGCCCGGCAGGCTCGCTCCGTCGACGAAGCGCTGCGGTACGGGCTCGCCCCGGCGCACGTCAGCGAGCCGGGGATCGGCGCCGGGACCGCGGCACGCCTGGGGCTGTGTCAGACCGTCCTGCCCGGCGTAGAGCCCCAGCGAGGCGAGCTTGGCCGGCATCAACCCGCGGTGCTCCTTGAGAAGCAGCGCGAACAGCCAGGCGCTGGTGGTCTGGATACCGGCGCTTCCCCCGGCGGGCGCCCCGGGGGGCTCGGTCTCAGTGCTCATGGGAGCCCAATGTCGCCGCCGCCGGCCGGGACCTCCTCTCCCGGGAGGGAAGGTGCCGCGGCCCCTCCCCCGGGGCCGGCGAGAGCGGGGACACCCACACCCCGGGGTCGCCCGGCGGCCCGTGGAGACCGATACCGGCCGGGGCCATCCGGTCGTACTCGGCGAGGACCAGATCCCTGGTGCGGTACGTCCCGTGGCGAGCGATCTCGTTGTTCCTGAGGCCGCCCGTCCCGGTCCTGAAGGTCTCCAGGATGTACTCCACGTCGGGTCGGCCGATCCCGTACAGATGAAAGAAGTACGCGTCCAGCTCGGCCCGTATCCGCGCACGGCGCTCGTCGTCCCACCGGAAGGGCGCGCCGGAGTCGCCGAGATCGCGGGCGAGTGGGGTCATGTCGTATGCGGTGTGGACGAGTTCGAGGACACGGGGGACGAGGAAGAGGAGGTGGGGGGTGAGGGACTCGGGGGCGGGGACGGGGAGCTGCTTCCAGATGAAGAGCTTCATATGGGCGTCACTGATCTTCTGGCGGCTCACGAAGTCGAAGACCATCGAACTCTGTGCGGCGATCAGCGCCGCCGTGAGGGCGGGTGAGACGCGGGGCAGCATCAGAGGGAAGGTGTGGCCGACGGCCGCGAGCGGGAGGAAGGCGGGGATGGCGGTGCGCTCATCCGTCGTACGGCACACATCGCGCCAGCCGCAGAGCCACTCCCGCTCCCAGCGCAGGGCCGCCAGCCGCTGGGCGACGCCCGGTGCATGGCCCTCCTTGCCTTTCCTCTCCACGGGAACAGCCCCGCGCTCAGCGATCCAGTAGCGCGGTACGGCCGTCGCCGAGGGGGACTGCCTCTCCGCCGGGGTCAGGCTGCGCCGGTCCTCGTTCCCGGTGCCGTGGTAGGCGTTCCAGCGATGGTCGAAGAGGTGGGCCATCTTGCCCTCGTACAGCGGGAGCATGCGCTCCTCGCCCCGCGTGAAGATGTTGCCGTGCAGCTCCCAGCCATCGGCCTCAAGATCTTCCCTACGGCGGAAAACATCGGAATCATCCGTCATGTCGAACAGCCGCTTGAAGGAGATTGACCATCGGTTTCCCCTCCGTTCGCGCTCGTCCCACAGCACCGGAACCAGCATATAGATCGAGGCTGTGAGATTCGCGTCACGGCGAGTCCGGAAGACCGGCAGAGTTCCGGTGTTGGGATTGATAAGAGAAATCTCCTGCGGCCCCAGAGAGAATACCTTATCCACCTCCTCAAGATCCGCTGGAGCCGAGAGGAAGAACGCATAACTCGCAGCGTCCTGCCTCACATTCCGGCCAGTAAGAGAAAGCAGGCAGAATTTGTAGCTGGAGTGCACTCCCGGGAAGAGAGGCTTACGGTTCTCGAAGTCGTACAGCAGCGAAATCCCGCCGCGCCCACTGAGCGAGCCGAACAGGTGCTGCGCCCCCGCACCCGTGGCGATCGCCGTCGGGATGATGCACCCCACCCTCCCCTCGGGCGCCACCATGGACACAAACCGCTCCGTGAAGAGCTGATCGGTCTGGAGCGCATTCACCCCTTTGACGGTCAGCCCCTTCGCACACAGCGGAAACACCCCCGACCCGCTCACGAACAGAAACGTCGACTTCACCCGCCGGCGCTCCGCGCGATACCGCTCCCCCGCCTCCGGATTGTCCGCCGCCCACTCGGCGATCCGTTTGCGCCGAGCCGTGCCCGGGATCGCGGCGATCGAGGGTTCGACGACGCTGAAGTACTTCTTGTCCTCGAAATCGACCTTGTCCCAGGGCGGATTGCCGACCACGCAGGAGAAACCACCCGCCCACCCGGTCTCCGGGTCGACGTCATCGGGGGTGTCCGCGCTGTCGGGCACCCGGAAAATCTCGGGGAACTCCAGGTGCCAGTGGAAGAAGCGGTACTCCCGGCTCAGCCTTCTGATCTCGTCATGGGTGGCCCCGGGGACATCCGGACTCCCGAGGGACCGGAGGACATCGTGGGTGACCGGCGGCGGCGCGTCCCTCCTCTTGTGCCAGACGAAGGACGCGCACCAGGCGTCCGCGAGGTGCAGGGCGTCCTCGCAGACGGGGGACTTCCGCCAGGCCCGGTACTCCTCGGCCTGGCGGCGGACCTGGTGGAGCTGGTCGGAGGGGGCCGCCAGGATGCGGCGCGGGACCTCGGCGAGGGCGGTGTTGGAGACCTTCACCTCCGTGAGCGGCATCCGGATGGCGGTCTGGCCCTTGCGCTCCTTGTCGTTCCGGTCCGCCCAGGAGGCCGCGCAGGCGGCATCGTCCCCCTCCACCGCCTTGAAGGCCCTGTTGGGGATGGAGTCCCGTAATCGCGCCGGTGTCGCGCCGATGAGCCCGTTCCCCACCTTGATGTGCGCGTCCAGAAAACCCATCGGCTTGCCCGGTTCCAGGGCCTCCAGCCACAGCGCGAACTTGGCGACGTCCACGGCCATGGGATTGAGGTCGACTCCGTAGACACAGCGGGCGATGACCTCGTGCAGGGCGTGTTCGACCGCGACAGGGGTCGGTTCGGGGTTCCCCTCGCGGACGGCGGCGACCTGTTTGGCGATGCGGCGGGCCGCGGCCACCAGGAAGTGGCCGGAGCCGCAGGCCGGGTCGCAGACGGTGAGGGAGAGCAGCGCGGCGTCGGGCGGCCCGTCGGTCCGGTCGCGCGCGGCGGCGATGACCGGTTCCAGGGTGGAGTCAAGCAGGGTGTCGATGAGGGAGCGGGGCGTGTAGAAGGAGCCGGTCCGCTTGCGGTCGTTGCCGAGACGGTTGACCAGTTCGAAGGTGCCGTCCACCGCGCTGTGCTGGGGGACCAGCTCCAGCAGCGACTCATAGATGGAGCCGAGTTCCTCGGAACCCATGTTGCGGTAGTCGACCACGCGCCAGCGGCCGGCGGCGGTGTCCCGCACCCGGGAGAGGCTGCGCACGGCGCCGAGCAGATACTCGTTCGCGAGGGCGAGGCCGTGCAGGGGCCGGTCGGCCGGGGTGTCGTCGAAGATGCCGCCGATCCCCGGCAGGCCCAGTTCGGGGCGGCCGTCGACATCGGCGAGGGCGTCGAGCACGATCCGCAGGGCCTGGTAGAGGTCGGAGTCCGCGGTTCCCCGGTGGCGGGTGGCGTGGCGCCGCAGCCGGTCGGTGGAGAAGTAGCGGGCGTACCGCCGCCGGAACCTGCCGGGAGTCCCCGGTGGGTGGAGGGCGCCGCGGTCCTCGGTGACGAAGAGGAAGATCAGGCGGTAGACAAGACGCAGCAGTGCGTCGTGGAAGGCGTGGGTGTCCAGGTCCTGGCGGAGAGCGTGGTTGTCGGGGTGGCGGAGGAACCCGGTGCCGAGGGTGGTGATGGCCTGCTGGACTCCGTCGCGGTAGTGCTCCAGTGCGCGGGTGCCGGTCTCGATGGCTTCGGCGCGCCATTTCTCCAGCCAGCAGGACGACAGCGCGGAGGGGTCCCGGACATCGAGGCGGGAGACGTGCAGCAGTCGGTAGAGGAGGACGAATTCGCTGAACAGCTCGCCGTCGAAGATGGCTTCGAGATCGAATTCGATGAAGGAGGCGGTGGCCAGCGCGCTGGAGTCGCGCAGGAGCCGCAGTCGGCGGCCATTGGTGAGGAGGGCCCACAGATGGTTTCCGGTGCGGTTGAGGCACTCCTGCACGAGCGAGTGCGGCGGGACCGTTCCGGCGCCGCCGGGCCGCTTGTCGAGATGGGTGTTCCACGGTGTCATATGGACGGGGACGTGGTTCCAGTGGTGACTGACGGGAAAGTGTTTGAGGCCGTCGTCCGACGGAATTCCCGGTGTGGCGACGGCGGGCAGCCGGCCGTAGCCGAGTTCCGCGAAGAGCGGGTCGAGCCATTTCGCGAGGGCGATCCCGGTGGGGTCGGGCGGAGTGGCTGTTTCCGGAGCGGCGGGCAGGTTGTTGCGCAGTTCGCCCCAGACGGACTTCAGATACTCCCAGTGGCGCTCCGCCTCCGCGCGGACCGAGCCCACGACGACCTGGTAGTCGGCGGGCGCCGAGCCGCTGACTCCCTTCTCCTCGGAGATCCGGACCAGCATGTCGTGGGGGATGAGACCGCCTGTCGCGTGGACCGCGGTGAGGACCCGGGTGCGCGGGGCCGCCGGCATCAGGCCGCCTCCTCGGTGGTCATCGGCAGATAGACATAAGCCCCGAGGATGTCGGCGGGTTTCTGGGCCTGTACGCGCAGTCCGCGGACAATGTCCTCGGTGGCGAACCGGACACGGCGGTGGGAGGCGGCGAGTTCGTCGGTGAGCTGTGCTCCATGGCGCTCCAGGTGCGGGTGGAGGCCGGGCAGCCCGGCGAGCAGCCGGGTCATGGTGCGTTCGGCGAAGTGGGGGTGGGTGTTCTCGGTCGCCCGGGCGTCGAGGAGGGACACGGCGGTCTCCTGGGGCAGCCAGCGCGCCTTCTGCGGCGCGCCCTCGAAGGCGAGGAGCCGGACGTCCTCGGCGACCAGTTGTTTCCGGCCGGTGCGGGACGGCAGGGTGAGGTGGAAGCGGTAGCGCACCAGCAGCAGGGTGGTACGGGTGGTCACGGCTGTCGTGGTGACGACCCCGCAGCGGCGGGCCGGCCGGGGGCCCACCGCCCTGGGGTCGAGTGCGGCGTTGAGAACGTACCCCGCGAGGGCGCCGACGACGGGGTCGGTACGGACCAGGGCCGCTTCCCCGCGCGCGACGGCGGAGGTCGCCCGGAAGGAGATCCGGCCGCCCGGCTCGACGGAGTCCCCGCCGGCGACGGAGGCGAGGGCGTCCCGGAGTCCCGGCGGGGAACCGCTGATGTCGGCGGTGAAGTCGCCGTCGCCGGAGTGGGCACCGGGGCCGCGGAGCACCGCGCCGAGGGCGGCGAGCGCGTTGCGGGTGAACCCGTGGATCTCCCCCGCGCGGCCGAGGGCGGACCGGATCGCGGCGACCTCGCGGGCCACGTCCTCGGGGTGGATGGAGCGCTGGGCGAACCGGGAGCGGGAGGTCTGCTCACGCTGGGCGGCGGAGTTCCAGTCCGCTTCGAGCCGGGCGGCGCGGGTGGTGACGGTGTCGAGGGCATCGGTGTCGAACAGCCCCTCCTGCTGCCCGTGCCGGCCGCGGATGAGCAGCCATTCGACGATGGCGTCGGTGACCCCGGAGGACTTCTCGTCCGGTACGGAGACGGAAATGCCGAGGTCCTTGCGGATCTGCCGGTGCTTCTTGATGAGGACTTCGAGGACCTTGCCGTCGATGCCGTTGTCACTGCCGTAGAGGGTGACGACCCGGACCTGGTCGCGTTTCTGTCCGTAGCGGTCGACCCGTCCCTCGCGCTGGTCGTGGCGGGTGGGGTTCCAGGCGAGGTCGTAGTGGATCACCGCGTCGAAATGATGCTGGAGATTGACCCCTTCGGAGAGACAGTCGGTGGCCACGAGCACTCTTCGGGCCGCGGGGCCGTCGCCCGCCTCGTGCGCGATGTCCTCGACGCGGGCGAGGCGCTGCTGGGGGGAGAGTGTGCCGGTGACGGCCTTGACGACGGTGTGCTTGCCGAGGCGGCTCGCCAGGGCCTCCGCCACGTACTCGGCCGTGGGGATGTACCGGCAGAAGACGATGGGGTGGTAGCCGTCGGCGAGGAGGGCGCGTACGTGGGTGATGAGCGCGGCGAGTTTCCGGTCGGTCGCCGGGCCTTCGAGTTCGGTCGCGCGCCGGGCGAGTTCGGTGAGGGTCTCGGACGGACCGTCCCCGAGAGTCTCCTCCCCGGTCAGTGCGCCGGGGGCGACATCGAGCCCTTCGAGAGTGTCGCTCTCGCTGGAGTCCCGGATCAGCGGCGCCCCGAATCGGTCGGCTTCCTCGGCCGTGGCGGCGGCGGCCGTGGCGGAGCGGGTACGGAGGGTCTGGGCGGCGGCGCGGGGTGAGGAGACCAGGGTGCGCAGCAGGGCGATCGCGGACCACCAAGCGACCCGGGACCGCTGTCCGCCCTGGCGGCCCGCTTCGGTGACCCGTTCGCTCGCGTAGGCGATGGCGTCCTCCAGGAGGGTGCGGTACGCCGGGGAGAGGGCGTAGGTCTCGTCCTTGAACCGGCGGTCGGAGGGGAAGGCGGTCGTCTCGGCGAGCCGGTCGTCGGCGAAGCCGTCCCCCTGGGTCAGGTACTCGCGCACATCGGCGCGTTTGCGCTGGACGAAGTGGTGGGCCAGCAGCTCCCGGCCGCGCGGTGAGGTCAGGTCGACATCGGCGAGGTCGGGCCGGATCAGGGCGAGCAGCCCGCGGAAGGCGGATTCCTGGCCACTGTGCGGGGTCGCGGTGACCAGCAGCAGATGCCGTTCGCTGTCGCGCGCGAGCCGTGTGAGCAGTTCATGGCGGAGTTGATACTGCGTGGACGCGGTTTCGCCGGCCGAGACGCAGGTGTGGGCCTCGTCGACGATCACCAGGTCGGGGCAGTGACGGACGAAGTCGTCGCGGTGGCGGGTGGACTTGATGAAGTCGGTGGAGACCACGACATGGGGGTGGGTGTCGAAGAGCGACTGGCCGAGGTCGAGTCCGCGCTCCAGCCGGGAGACCGTGGAGGAGAGGACCAGTTCGGCGTCGATGCCGAACTTGGTGCGCAGTTCGCTCTGCCACTGCTCGGCGAGGGCGGGTGAGCAGAGGACCGCCAGCCGGGTGGCCTCGCCCTGGGCCAGCAGTTCGCTCGCGATCAGACCGGCCTCGATGGTCTTGCCGATGCCGACGTCGTCGGATATCAGCATCCGTACGGTCTGCTGCCGCAGCGCCATCAGCAGGGGCACGAGCTGGTAGGCGCGCGGCTCGACGGCGATGCCGGCCAGCGAGCGGAAGGGGCCCGCGCCGGAGCGGAACCCGATGCGGAGTGCGGTGCGGAGCGTTCCGGCGGCCTGCGCGTCACCGAGGTCGGCGGCGGAGGGCGGGGCGAATTCGGCGCCTCGTACCGTCTCGAAGGCGGGGAAGACGGCGGCGATGTCGTCGTCGGACCCGCCGAGGGGGCGCAGGACCAGCATGTCGTCCTCGCTCTCGGGCAGGACGATCCACTCCCGGCCGCGCGCGGTGACCAGGGAGCCGGTGGTGTGGGTGTGCGTCATCGGATGGTTCCTCGGGTGTCGGTGCGACGCGGGGACGGAGATCCGGGGTCGGGGAGGCGTCGGGCCGGTCGGGGTGGCGGCCGGCCCGGGGAGGGCGGTCAGCCGGCCTTGCCGGGGCCGAAGTACCGGGGGTGGCGGGCGGCTGTTCCGTCCCAGTCGCCGTCCGCCGGGAAGCGGATGATGTCCCATCCCGCGTCCTGGAGGCGTTCCTCGGCGTCCTCGTCCCGGAGCGTGCTCTCGGAGTGGTCGTGACCGGGACCGTCGACAAAGACCGCGAGTTGCACACCCGGCATCCGGTAGACGTAGTCGGGGCGGGCGTTGGCCTCGCGGATGAGGGTCCGGGTCTCGTCGGGCGGGCGGTGGCCGCGCTCGCGGAGGAAGCCCAGGAAGCCGGAGGGGTCGGGGGAGTCCGGCGAACCGTTGGTGCCGTGTCCCGTCGGGCGGGCCTCGGCGAGCGCGAGGCGCAGCAGCAGGTCACGGACACCGTGGCGGTCGACGGCGCCGTGGTTGAGCTGATTGCCGTAGGTGAGCAGGCAGTCGTAGCAGCCGCGGGCGCAGGGCCGGTCGGGGCCGCCCTCGACGGCGAGGTCGTTGCCCCGCTCGTCGAAGTGGCAGATGCGCAGGGCGGCGCGAGCGGCTCTGGCGACGGCCCCGGGCTCGGACTGGAGACGGCGGAGAACTCCCGCGCCGCCCTCGGCGGCCTCGGTGAGCAGGAAGCGGTCCCTGGGGCCGTCGTCCGGGGGCAGCAGTTCGCTGGTGAGTTCGGAGTCCTCCAGCTCGAAGGCGGTCTCGATGCCCCGTTCCAGCGCGTACATCAGGGAGAGTGCGACGGGCTCGGCCAGCGGCCGGTCGAGGGTGACGGCGAGAATGTTGCGGCTGTCCTCCACAAAGGGGATGACGCGCTTCTTGTGGCGCTTCTCGTTGCCGTCGGCGTCCACCGCGGGCATGTCACTGAGGTCACCCGACGCCTCCGACGCGTCCCGTTCGGTGAGCCAGCTGCCGTCTCCCGGATCGAGCCAGAAGCCGTCCTGCTCACTGGTCTTTGCGTGCAGCCGTCCGAGGTTGGTGATCCGCACGGTCGCCGAGTCGCCGTAGGAGAAGGTGGCGAGAGGGCCGGCCGGGTCGAAGACCCGGGCGTCCTGGCGGCCGGGGCGCTGACCGGGGCCGTAATCACGGAAGCGGTAGGAGGTGACGAGCCGGTATCCGGCCCTGCGCCGCTCCTCCTCGTCGGAGGAGATGCGCTCACGGCGCCGGGTGTAGACGGTGTGCAGTTGCAGCAGGTTGTAGGTGGTGGTCAGCGGCTGGTCGCAGATGTCGCAGAGATCGGCCCGTTCCTCGGCCTTGTGGTGGTATCCGCAGTGGGCGCAGCGCCGGGCCTCGCTCGTGGTGAGCGAGCCGTCCGTCTCGGGGGGCAGCTGGACCCGGGTCACCTCGTACCGGGCGCCCTCGTGGTAGATGAGGGCCTTGGGCCCGAACTCGCGGATGGCGAGGAAGCGAGGGCGCTGGAGGTAGTCACCGCCGTCCCCGGAGCGACGGCCCGTGGTGGGGATGTAGGCGGCGAGCGGAAGGCGGGGGAAGGAGTAGCCCGGGAGGAATCCCTCCGAGGCAAGGTACCGATAAGGGTTGAAGTCGGACAGTACGGATCTGCTGTCCGGGGTCTCGTTCTTCAGCAGCTTGAGCTGGGTCTCGGCCTCTTTCCGGCGGGCGACGGCGAAGGCACGGTCCCGTTCGGTGAGCTGATGATCGAGCACCCGCCTGTTCTGGACGTACTGATCGGTGAGGGCGACCCGGAAGAGCCCGCGCCAGCGGTCGAACGCCTCGTCGAAGCGCCGGGCCGCCGTGCGGACCGTGCGCTCGATCCAGGAATCGTCCCACCAGGTGGTGTCGGCGAACTCGGGGAAGAGCCGGCCGAGCACCTGGTGCGCGGCGGCCACGGTGCGGCTCTCCACGGCGGTGTCGCGCAGGGCGGCGGCGATGTTGTCGTGCAGTTCCAGGGCCGGCTGGGGCCGGCCCGTCCGCTCGTCGTAGCCGATGTCGACAACATCCGGAATCGAGCGCCCCAGAGCGAGTCCGGCCTCGGCGAGCCAGATGGCCTGGAGGTGGGAGACGACGAGATCCTCATTGGCGAGATCGAGACGCGGTGGTGCCACACTGCCCGCGACCATGGCGGCGGAGCTGCGGAAGTAGTACCGGTCGTGGCTGTTGCCGGTGGCGCAGTACGTGGTGACCAGAGCGGGCTGCCCGGATCGCCCGGCGCGCCCGCTGCGCTGCGCGTAATTGGCCGGGGTGGGCGGGACATTGGGCATCGCCACCGCGTTGAGTGAGGATATGTCAACGCCCAGTTCCATGGTCGGCGAACAGTAGAGCAGTCTCAGCTTCGCCTCGCTGAACTCGTCCTCCCGCCGCTCCCGTTCGAGGGGGTCGACCTGGGCCGTGTGCTCACGGGCGAAGAGACCGGCGAGCGCCGAGGCGTTCTCCCGGTAGAGATCGCGGAAGAAGGTGTTGACGCGGGGGCCGTCGCCGCTCGCGTAGGTGCGGGTCAGGGGATCGTGGGCGGCCTTGCGGCCGGAGCCGACATGCCAGGTGAGACAGGCGGCTGAGACCTGGTAGCCGGTGACGGCGGGGACTGCCCTGCGGTGGCGGTGGCCGCCGCGCTGCACCGCTCCGGACACCTTGGTGACCAGTCCGGCGGAGGCGAGAACCTCCAGCAACTGCTCGATGATCAGTTGGATGTCGTCGACATCGAGCGCGCCGAAACGGTCGCGGTCGGTCCGCCGGATGTACTTGCCGAATTTGCCGCGCGCGGAGAGGAAGAGTCCGCTGCGGTCCATGCCCGGCCTGGAGGGCTGTGGGTAGGCGATGCCGACCTTGGGGCTGTCGCCCCTGATGAGCAGCCAGGGGTCGATGAGCCGCTCCTCGCTGGCCCGCTGGAGGCTGTCGAAGTCGTCGCGGAAGCACTGCACGTCGATGGCGAGCGCACGCCGCATCTCGTCGAGGAGAACCTGTGTGATCTCCGTGCGCAGCGCGGCGTCGGCGGAGCGGAGCGCGGGGTGGGTGGCCGCCCACTGCGGTTCCTGCTCGGAGAGCCAGTTCACTCCCTCGTACCGGATCTGGAGCAGCCCGGTCTGCTCCAGATTCGGCATGGTGACGCGCCAGCCGCGCTCCAGGTCGAGATAGAGCCGGAAGGCGACGACATCGCGCAGGGTGCGGGCGGCGTTGCGCAGCAAATGCGGCGGCAGATCGTCGTGGCCGGTGTACTCCACTGGGCGGAGACCGAGGGAGCCCGTGACCTGCGAGGCCAACTCCTCGTGGGTGAGTCCCTCTTCGCCCGCTGCCGCCAGGGCCCGGTAGAGGGCTCCGCGCAATTGGGTGATCTGGACGAAGTCGTTGAAGTGGCCGGCCTGGAGGGAGGCGTCCTGCCGGTTGTCGACGAAGGTCAGGAGCTTGCGGGCCTTCTCGTTCAGCCTCTCCTCCGGCACCGCCTTGAGGGAGCGGACGATGGAGGCCGAGATGAGGGAGGTCGCCGATGACCGGCCCTCCTGATCGAGCGCGGCGAGCTTGCCGAAGTCCCTGCCCCGGGTCTGCTCATAGCTGACATTGCAGTGGGGGCAGAACAGAAAGGGGGACGGGATGTACGCGGCCCGCAGCTCGCCGCGCCCCTCGACACCGTAGGGGTCCACGGTGACGGAGCGCGGGAGCCGGTGGCGGTAGGACTTCTTGACGGTCTCCTGTCCGGTTTCGTCGGTCTCCAGCCATGAGTCGGGCAGCCGGTGCCCCTCAATGGCCTCCTCGACCGTGCCGGGCCAGGGGCGGTCGTGGTCGATGTAGAGATAGCCGTCACCGTCGCGCCCGCTGGTGGTGACGGAGCTCCGGCGGGGCTCGTAACGGCCGGCGCCCTCGTGCTCCGTGCGCCACACGGTGAGGAACTCCTGACCGCACTCGCGGCAGAAGGCCAGCGGCACCAGGATCTTGCCTCCCGACCCGGGCTGTTCGCGCTGGTAGTCGCGGGTGAGATGGCGGACCGCCTTGGCCTCGACGGTGGTGTGGACGGTGTCACCCTTGGAGAGGAACTGATGCAGGCGGAAGGCGAAGAGCGGCCGGCCGGTCCGCGGGTGTCTGGCCTGGGCACCTGCTTCGAGGGTGGTCCGGATCGCCTGGGCGCAGTCGTCCTCGCGCGCTCCGCTGTGCGCGGCCAGCTCCTGTGCGGCGTCCTCGATCTTCCCGGGCTTCACTCGGACGAGCCGGCCGTTCTCGTTGGTCAGGCCGAAGCGGGACTCGATCCACCGGGCCAGCGGATCTTCGACGAGGGCGTGGTGGTCGCGCGGGGCCGGGCTCAGCAGCCGCTGGGCCGATACGGTGTCCGGACCCTGCTCGGTGGCGCGGACCAGGGTCTCCCCGATGACGTGCTCGGGGTGGATCGCGGTGCCGAAGAGTTTGGTGGCCACCCCGGCGACGACCCGCTTCTGATCGTCGGTGGTGCCTTCGGTGGACATGGTGGCCGAGGTGCCGACGCAGAGCAGGCTCTCGGCCCGGCACGCCTCACGGACCCGGCGGATCAGCAGGGCGACATCGGCGCCCTGCCTGCCCCGGTAGGTGTGCAGTTCGTCGAAGACCAGGAATTCGAGGCCCTCGGCCATGCGGATGAGGGACCGGCGGTCGTCGGGCCGGGTGAGCATCAGCTCCAGCATGACGTAGTTGGTCAGCAGGATGTCCGGCGGATCGCGGCGGATGGCCTGGCGCTGGGTCTCGTCCTCCTGGCCGGTGTAGCGGGCGAAGGTGACGGGTTCACGACCCTCTGGGTAGCCGTGTTCGAGATAGGTCTTCAGCGCTTTGAGCTGGCTGTTGGCGAGGGCGTTCATCGGATAGACGATGATCGCGCGCACCCGTTTGCGGGGCTGTGGCCCCTCGGTGTCCCGGGCGCGGAGCACCCGGTCGACGATCGGCACGATGTAGGCGAGGGACTTGCCGGAGCCGGTGCCGGTGGTGAGGACGTAGGAGTGCCGTCCGCGTGCGGCGTCGACGGCGTCGCGCTGGTGCTGATAAAGCGTCAGCGGGCGGCGATCACCCAGCAGCACCCGGCCGTAGTCCAGCGGTCTGACCTTGGAGCCCTCCTGGTGCGACCAGCGCACCGGGACCTCGGTCACCGGCCAGTCCGCGCGC
>NZ_JBEOYB010000068.1:0-44708 GCF_040296845.1 Streptomyces sp. NPDC001985 | reverse complement strand
GCCTCCGGGTGCCTTCCCGGGCGCAGCCGGCTCGCCCCGGGGGCCCGGGGGCCCGGGGGCCCGGGGGCCCGGGGGCCCGGGGGCCCGGGGGCCCGGGGGCCCGGGGGCCCGGGGGTGGGCCGCGTACGACTTCCCCCGCGAGGACTCAGCGGCACCACCTCTCCGGACAGCCCGCCGGCTCCCCCACACCCCGAACGTGGCTGTAATTGACCCGCGACTGCGGGTGAGGACACATGGCCGGAGCGGGACACCCGTGGGAGCCCTGGCGTCACATCCGCCCCCGAAGGGATGGACGGGACGAAGGGCAAGGCACAGGTTCCCGACACCCCGGGAGCGGGCGCCGGCGGAGGCGAGGGGGTGGTGCGGGAGCTTTTTGGGGATGCTCTGGAGCACCGGGCGTGAAAACAGCTCGCGGTGAACTGCCCGCACGCCCCGGAACATGACGGGAGGACCCCCGGCACTCCCCGGCACTCCACCCGGTATCGGGGCAAAGCTCTGGCCCTGTCCCTCGGAAGGGCAGGGGCGCGGGGCCGAAGACACGCCTGTGCGCACGCCGTTCACCACCGGCCCTGTCCCGCACGCCGACCACTGCCCCTGTGCGCTGGTACGGCTGATTCTGTACTCCGGACGCGCCGCTCGGCTGAGTCCGCTTCCGGCCAGGTCTATGCCGTATCGGTTCTTCACCTAGTGCCGGATGTCCCACCTGTGTACGCCTGAGACGGCTTGTTGTCGCCCGATGTCCATCCGGCGGAAATCCCATGGCCGTTGGCATGTGGCACACAGTTGCCCGGAGGGAATGCCGTACGGCAGAACCCGAGGTGGTCCGGCCTCGCGGTACGGGGGACCACTGTCGACGCACCACCTGCTCGAACAATCGCCCGAGCAGGCGTATCACAGAGGAAGGCTCGCGATGGACGGGTACTTCACCAACCGGCGCCACCAGCAGCTGCGCGGCCGTGTAAGGGACTTCGCCGAAAGGGAGGTGCGACCGATGATCCCCGCCATGGAGGCATCGAGATCCGCGCACCGCGAGCTGTCCCGGCTGATAGCCCGACAGGGCTGGCTCGGTGCGACGATCAGTCGCGATCACGGGGGTATGGGGGCGGGGCATCTCGCCAAGACGATCATCATTGAGGAACTGTCCAGGGTCAGCGGGGCCATGGGCGCCATGGTTCAGGCGTCCCAGTTGGGCGCCGCCAAGATCGTCCACTTCGGCAGTGAGGAGCAGAAGAAGACCTGGCTGCCGCTGATCGCGGCCGGCGGCTGCCTGCCGACCATCGCCGTGACCGAGCCCGAGTCCGGCGGCCATGTGCTGGGCATGGCCGCCACCGCCGTCCGGGACGGCGACGAGTACGTCCTCAACGGGCGGAAGGTGTACGTCGGCAACAGCCACGTCGGCGACCTGCACGGCGTGGTGGTCCGCACCGGACCCGGCTCCGGAGGGCTGACGGCGTTCCTGGTCGAGTCCGACCGGCCCGGCTTCAGCACCGGGGAGCAGCTTCCCGCCATGGGGCTGCACGGCTTCAGCTTCGGCGAGCTGTACTTCCGCGACTGCCGGGTCCCGGCGTCCAACCGGCTCGGCGCGGAGGGCGACGGCCTTGCCGTGGCGTACTCCTCCAGCGTGCTGTACGGGCGGGCCAATCTCACCGCCGTGTCGCTCGGCATCCACCAGGCGATCCTGGACGAGACGACCCGCTTCTGCGCCCAGCGGCACCGCTACGGCAAGCCGCTGCACGATCTGCCCTCGATCAAGCTGAAGCTGGGGAAGCTCCAGTCACGTCTGATGACCGCGCGGCTGGCCGCGTACCACGCCGTCCATCTGCTCGATCAGGGCCTGCCCTGTGACGCGGAGCTGATGAACGCCAAACTGATCAATGTGGAGTCGGCGATCGACTCCGCGCGCAGCGCCATGGAGATCCACGCGGCGGCCGGGCTCTTCACCGACCGGCCCATCGAGCGCTATCTGCGCGACGCGCTGCACATGTTCGCCCCCGCGGGCACCTCCGACATTCAGCTGCTGCGCCTCGCGGAGGTGGCTCTCGGTACGGCGAAGGGAGAATGGTCGCAGCGGCTGTCCGAGGCCGTGCGGCTGGAGCCGGCGCTCTGACGGGACGGGCGCGGACGGCCGCAGGGCACCGGCCGCGCCCGCATACGCGGAAGACATCCCGGGGAGCACCCGGACCCGGGCGGCGCCAGGCGACCGCCCCGACAGGCTCCGACGGCCGAGCCTCGCTCTCGTCCTCGTCCTCGTCCTCAGATGGTCCCGTCCTCACGCCGGTGGATCTGTTCGATCAGCTCGGCCGCCAGGGACTTGATGGTCTCCAAACCCGCGCGCCCCCAGGGCCTCGGTTCGGTGTCCACGACACAGATCGTGCCCAGCGCGATACCGGTGCGGTCGATCAGCGGGGCGCCGAGATAGGAGCGGATGCCGATCTCGTCCACGACGGGGTTCCCGGCGAACCTCGGGTAGTCGCAGACGTCCTCCAGCACCAGCGCCTTCCGCCGGACCACCACATGGGGACAGTAGCCGTGGTCCCGGGCCATGAAACGGCTGACCTCGCCGCCCGCCGCGGCAGCCGCCGACAGGTCGCCGCCGTTGTGCGCGCCGGACGGTGTGTGCAGCCCGGCGAAGTACTGCCGGTTCTCGTCAATGAAGTTGACCATGGAGTAGGGCGCTCCGGTCACCTCGGCGAGATGGTCCGCGAACTGGTCGAAGGCGGGGTCGGGACGGTCCCCGAAGCCGAGCTGCCGCAGCCGGCGCACCCGTACCGGCGCCTCCCGGTCGATGGGGGTCAGCAGCAGATGACCGGTGGGGTGGTATGTCATGACGGTGCTCCATAGCTCGGTGCCGGGGCCGGCGCCGCGGGGGTGGTGAGAAGGTGCCGCACAAGGGTGACCAGGGTCCCGATCCCCGAGCTGGCGATCCGGGCGTCACACATCACGACCGGCACCTGGGGCCGCAGATCGAGTGCGCTGCGCACCTCGTCGGCGTCGTAGCGGTAGGCACCGTCGAACTCGTTGACGGCGACGACGAAGCCGATGCCGCGCCCTTCGAAGAAGTCCACGGCGGAGAAGGAGTCCTGGAGCCGGCGGGTGTCGGCGAGGACGACCGCGCCGAGGGCGCCGTCCGACAGTTCGTCCCACATGAACCAGAACCGCTGCTGGCCGGGCGTTCCGAAGAGATAGAGCACATGGCGGTCGTCGAGGGTGATCCGGCCGAAGTCCATGGCGACGGTGGTCGTGGTCTTGGACTCCACCCCGTACAGATGGTCGGTCGCCATGCTGACCTGGGACAGCAGCTCCTCCGTGCTGAGCGGTTCGATCTCGCTGACCGCGCCGACGAAGGTGGTCTTGCCGACGCCGAAGCCCCCGGCGACCAGAATCTTCAGCGCGGTGGGGAAACCGGCTCCGGCAGGCGCGGGGCCGCCGGCCCCGATGCGCTGGTGGTGCGGACGCCCCGGGTCGGGGGTGAGGAGATCCGGTCGGTCGGCGTGGGCGGGGCGACGGTCGGCCTGAGAACTGCCGAGGTCGGAGCCGTCGCCTTCAGAGCCGTCGTCGTAGGCCATCGAGCACTGCCTCCAGCAGGGAACGGTCGGTCGGGGTGTGGTGGCAGCGGGGCGCCCGCGCGGTGATCGCGCCGCAGTCCACCAGGTCGGAGAGGAGGACTTTGGTGACCACCGCGGGCAGCCCCAGATGGGCGGAGATCTCGGCGACCGAGATCGGGCCGCCGCAGAGGCCGAGCGCCAGGGCGTGGTCGGGGCCGAGGCCCTCGCCGGGGACGGCCCCGGTGGCCATCACCAGCGAGAGCAGGTCCAGTGCCGCCGTGGGGCGGGTACGGCCGCCGCTCACCGTGTACGGCCGTACCAGCCGGCCGGCCTCGTCGTCGAGCAGCGGCCGGTCCTGCGGGGTGGGCACCGTCAGCGGCCCGCAATGCTCGGCGCCCCGGTCGACTGTCTGGCCGGAGTGGTGAGGTACGGCCGGACGCTCTTGACCAGCATCGCCATCTCATAGCCGAGTACGGCCGCGTCGGCCTCGCGGTCGGCGAGTACGGCCAGACAGGTGCCGGAGCCCGCGGTGGAGACGAACAGCAGGGTGGAGTCGAGCTCCACCACCACCTGGCGGACCACCCCGCTGTCCCCGAAGCGCGCTCCGGCGCTGCGGCCGAGGGAGTAGAGCCCGGAGGCCAGCGCCGCGAGGTGATCGGCGCTGTCGGAGTCCAGGCCGTGCACGGACTTCACCAGACCGTCGGAGGAGAGCAGGACCGCGTTGCGGGTGTAGGGCACGCGCTGGACCAGACCGCTGAGCAGCCAGTCGAGGTCCGATGGCTGGCCGTTCGGCGCATCACTCGCCATGGTGGATCTACTCCTTGGAGGTGTGGTCGTAACACTGGGGTTCGGGGTGGTGCGGCGCAGGGGCGGCCGACGGGGCCGGCGGGGGCTGTTCCTCCGCGCGTTCGATGCCTCGCTGGAAGGCCGCCATCAGGCCCGGGTCGTGCACCACGTGGTCCTCGGCACCGCGCTGCGGCGGGCCGGTCCTGAGCTGAGGCGCGATGTGCTGCTGGCTGCGGCGTCTGGGCAGTGGGGGGCGGCCCTGGCTGCCCTGCACGGCGCCGATGGGCACGACCGGGAGGCTCGGCCGCGCGGCGGCGGGCTGTCCGTCGCCACGGGGCCGGTGATGGGCACCGGGGCGGGCCGCGGCCGGGTTGGGGCGGTCGATGTGCTCGGCGCGCACGGGGAGAGGGGCGAGGGTGCGGGGGGTGGTGTGCACCGGCGGGGGCTGTTGCCCGGACCGGGGCTGTGACGGCGGACGGGCCTGGGTCTGCTGCTGGGGCCGGGGCTGGGGATTGGCCTTGGCCTGCGGCTCGGTCTGCGGCTGGGTATGCGGCTGGGCGCGGCGCGGTGGGGGTTGCTGATGCGGTGGCCGCTGTTGCGGTGGTTGGCTCTGTGGCTGAAGCTCGGGCCGGGGGCGGCCGCGGGGGATCTCGGGCGACGGCGCGGGGGCCGGCCGGGTGGTGAGGGCGGGCTGTGGCGCGCGGTGGTGGCACGCCGACTCGTCGTCCGCGTTGGTGTCGATGTGCTGGAGCCCGGTGGACTCGGCGCCCAGCAGCCCCTGCGGCACCACCAGGATGGCCTGGATGCCGCCGTAGATATTGGACTGGAGCCGGACCGCGATGCCGTGTCTTCGGGCCAGGGCGGAGACGACGAAGAGGCCGATGCGCCCGTCCTGGAGCAGCCGGGCGACATTCACCTGATCGGGGTCGGCCAGAAGGGCGTTCATCCGGTTCTGCTCGTCCATGGGCATGCCGAGGCCGCGGTCCTCGACCTCGATGGCGATCCCGGCGGTGACGTGCTGGGCGCGCAGCAGGACCTGGGTGTTGGGGGCGGAGAAGGCGGAGGCGTTCTCGACCAGTTCGGCGAGGAGATGGATCACGTCGGCGACGGCGTGGCCGCGCAGGGTGCCGTCGATGGGCGGCACCAGCTTGACCCTCGGGTACTGCTCGACCTCGGCGATGGCGGAGCGGAGCACCTCGGTCATGGTGACCGGGTTGGACCACTGCCGGCGGGAGATCGCACCGCCGAGCACGGCGAGGTTCTCCGCGTGGCGGCGGATGCGGGTGGCCAGGTGGTCGACGTGGAAGAGGCCCTTGAGCAGCTCGGGGTCCTCCACCTCGTTCTCCAGCTCGTCGAGGAGCTGGATCTCCCGCTGGACCAGTGACTGGAGCCGCCGGGCGAGGTTGACGAAGACCTCCAGCTTCTGTTCGTTGCCGACGCTGCTGGAGAGCTTGGACGCCTGGACCACGGCGGCCACCGCGGTCTCGTGCGACCGGCCCAGCTCGATCGCGAGCCGGTCCAGCTCGTCGCCGCAGGGCGGGGGCGGCTGCGGGGTGCGGGCGGGGGGCGGTCCCTCTCCGCGCCGGAGCCGTTCGACGACGGTGCGCAGGTCCGCCTGGCGGCGTTCGGTGGAGCGGCGCAGCGAGGCACAGCGGTGGAGCAGGGAGCCGGCCATGCGGTCGGCGCCCGTGGCGGCGGCGGCGACCGACGCCATGGCGAGGGCCGCGGTGGTGGTCAGTACGGCCCACAGGGCGGCGGACGGCCGGGGGGCCGCGGTGTGCACGGTGAAGCTCACGGCGGTCGCGCCGCTGAGCGCCGCGACGAGGGCGGGCAGCACCGCCGTACGGAACAGGCGCGGGCGAATGCGGTGTTCCGGCGAGGGCGGCAGGGGACGCGGTCTGCCCGCCGGGGAGGCGTGGCGGGTGCCTGACAGGCCGTGGCGCCCGCCGTCACGGCGGTCCGGCCGCGTGGCGGGTGCGCGTAATGGAGACATCGGCGTCCTTGGTACGTGGGGGTCCCAGGATTCGGCGTACTGCGTGGGGATTGGCTGTGCCGGGTGTGTGGTCCGCACGGACAACGGTGTACCGGCACAGGCGAGATGAGCCCACCGTTGATCGCTGGCCACACACGGTAGTCGTCCAACGAGCGGGGAAGGTGAGGAGTTGACAAAGTTCCCCGCTATTCACCCCGCTCTGGTATGAGGCACCGCACTCCGGTACGAAAAAGGATGAGTCGATCCCATGAGCGAATAGGCGGGATGAGGGAGGGAGCGGGCGCGGGGTGGGGGCGGGGTCGGGGCCGGGCGTACGCGGCACGGCACGGCGCGTACCGGCACCCGGCCCCGGGTGGAGGGCAGGGGGCGGGACGCGTGTGCCGGAGGTCGTGGGACGGCGGGCGGGCGGGCGCTGGTCCGGGCGCAGAGCGGCTACGGACACGCGACCGGGAGTCCCAGGGCGGCGGACAGCCGGGAGCAGCTGGCCCCCCGGCCCCGGGTGGAGGGCAGGGGGCGGGACGCGTGTGCCCGGAGGTCGTGGGACGGCGGGCGGGCGCTGGTCCGGGCGCAGAGCGGGCTACGGGACACGCGGACCGGGAATCCCAGGGCGGTGGACAGCCGGGAGCAGTCCGGCCCCCCGGCCCCGGGTGGAGGGCAGGGGGCGGGACGCGTGTGCCCGGAGGTCGTGGGACGGCGGGCGGGCGCTGGTCCGGGCGCAGAGCGGCTACGGACACGCGACCGGGAGCCCCAGGGCGGCGGACAGCCGGGAGCAGCTGGCCCCCCGGCCCCGGGTGGAGGGCAGGAGGAGCGGTCGGGCGCCGGGAGGGGAGTTGGGCTCCGGGGGCGTCGGCGGGCGGGGCAGTCGGGTCAGGCGGTGGGTGCCACTTCCGGACTGCCGGGGCCGGCGCCCGCGCCTCCGCCCGGCTCGGCGGCCGTCTCCGCCCGGGGCACGGCGGAGCCCTGGGTGCCGGCCGGTGTCAGCGCGCTCCCCCCGGCGGGCACCGCCTCGCGCGGGGCCGCCGCCCCGGCCCCCGGGGACACGGCGGCCACCGGGCGCCACCACGGCTCGGCGGGGACGGCCGGTCCGGTGGGTTCGAAGGGCTCGCCGGGGCGCGGCAGCGCGACCCGCGCGCCCGCTTCCCCGGCCGCCGTGAGCGTGCCCTCCGCCGGCTCGGACCAGGGGTGCGGGGCGAGGTTGAACGTCGCCCAGTGGATGGGGAGCATCACCCCGGCGGGGCCGCCCTGGAGGTCCAGGTGGGCGCGCATGCCCTCGGCGGGGGTCATGTGGATGTCCGGCCAGTACTCGGAGTAGGCGCCGATCTGGATCATGGTGGCGTCGAAGGGGCCGTGCTCGGCGCCGATGTCCCGGAAGCCGGGGAAGTATCCCGTGTCCCCGCTGTGGTAGATCCGGTGCTCGGGGCCCGCGACCGCCCAGGAGGCCCAGAGCGTGTGCTGCTGGTTGCGCAGGCCGCGCCCGCAGAAGTGGCGCGCGGGGGTGGCGGTCAGCCGGAGGCCGCCCACCTCCGCCGTCTCGTTCCAGTCGAGCTCGTGGAGCCGCTCGGGGGACACCCCCCACCGTTCGAGATGGGCGCCGACGCCGAGCGGGACGGCGAAGACCGTGCCGCTGGAGACCAGGGCCCTGATGGTGGGCAGATCCAGGTGGTCGTAGTGGTCGTGGGAGATCACCACCACATCCACGGGCCCGAGCCCGGCGAGCGGGGCGGGCACGGGGTGGAGCCGCTTGGGCCCGGCGAAGGAGAAAGGAGAGCAGCGGTCGCCCCAGACGGGGTCGAACAGCACCCTCCGCCCGTCGATCTCGGCGAGCACGGTGGAGTGCCCCATCCAGGTGAGCCGCAGTCCGGACGCGGGGGGCTCGGCCAGATCGGTGAGGGTGGCGGGGTGCAGGGGCACCGGGCCGGTGGGTGCCCGGCGGGCCCGGGCCTCCTTCTGGAAGTAGATCCTGGCGAACTCGGCCATGGAGGCGCCGGACGGCCGGGTCCTGGCACCGACGGGGTTCTGGAAGACGCCGTCCGCGTAGTTGGGCGAGCGCCGGATGCGCTCCAGCCGGGCTCCGGCGGGGTCGGCGCCGAAGGCCGCGGGCCGGAGTGAGCGCAGCCGGGATCTCAGCGGGTGGGGGGAGCCAGCGCCGGTCACGGCACCTCCAGGTGTCGGGTCTTCTCATTATGTGCGTGGTGGGTGGCAGTGCGGCGAGGAAATCCGCCGCACGGGAATCCCGCCGTCCGGCCGGGGCTCCCGCCCGGGGCCCGCGCGCCGGGCGGGCGGGGCCGCCCGGGCGTCACGGTCAGGAGAACGCGCGGAGCGGTGCGGGTGTTCCTCGGATTCCCTTGTTTCCGGGGGGGGCGGGGTCATGCGGCCGGAATCGGCCATGGGGTTCCCGAGGGCGGGGGCCGGGAGCCGGGAGCCGGGAGGCCGGGGCAGGGGCTGGGAGCGGAGGAGGGGCCCGCCGGCGTGTCGGGCGTCCGAGGAGGGGGCCTGTGCGACAGGTCCCCGCACGGTGCGGGCCACGGTCGGGGGCCGGCCCCGAACCCCCGCGCCTCCAACGCCGTCGGGGCTGGAACTGAGGACCGGCGGCCCCGGACCCGTGGCCCCGGACCCGCGACCCCGGCGGAAGCGGATGGAGGGCTCCGGGAAGGGAGCCCCGGAACGTATTGACGATCATGTTGACAAGGGGGCACCCGCTCCGAATACTGAACCGCTATTCAGTTGTCTTGATTCAGCCGTCCCGTGTCCCCCTCTGGAGGCAGCATGTCCGGGCCCCCCGCCGGCTCCCCCGCGCCCGCCGGCACCGCTCCCCTGCTGTCGCTGGACTGGACGGACCATGTCACCGGGGTCCGGGGCCATCTGGTGGTGGACCGGCTGGTGCGCGGGGTCTCCAGCGGTGGTCTGCGGATGCGTGCGGGGTGCACATCCGCCGAAGTGGCCGGGCTCGCCCGGGGCATGACCCTGAAGGAGGCGCTGCACTACAACCCCGGCGGGAAGTACATACCGCTGGGCGGCGCGAAGGGCGGGATCGACTGCGACCCCCGCGATCCGCGCGCCTACGGAGTCCTGGTCCGCTACCTCCGCGCGATGCGCCCCTACATCGAGACCGTCTGGACGCTGGGCGAGGACCTCGGCCTGACCCAGGACACCGTGGACCGGGCCGCCGCCGAGGCCGGGCTCGTCTCCTGCGTCCAGGCCGTCTATCCACTGCTGGACGACGAGGCCGCGGCGCGGCGCCGGCTGGCCGACGCCTTCGCCACCGAGGTCGACGGCCTCGGCCTGGACGAGCTGGCCGGTGGCTGCGGGGTCGCCGAGTCGGTGCTCACCGCGCTGGACCGGGCCGGGGTCGCCCACCGCGGCACCCGCGTCTCCCTCCAGGGGCTCGGCACCATGGGCGGCGCGACGGCCAGGTTCCTCTCCCGCGCCGGGCTGCTGATCGTCGCCGTCGCCGACATCAAGGGCACCGTCGCCAATCCCGAGGGCCTGGACGTCGAGGCGCTGCTCGCCGCGCGGGACGCCTTCGGGACGGTCGACCGGGCCGTCCTGCGGCCCGGGGACCGGGAGCTGCCCGGTGACGCGTGGCTCTCGGCCGACGCCGATGTGCTGGTGCCCGCCGCGGTCTCGTACGCCGTCGACACCGCCAACCAGGCCCGGGTCCGGGCCCGCTGGATCGTGGAGGCGGCGAACATGCCCGTACTGCCGGAGGCGGAGGAGGCGCTCGCCCGGCGCGGGGTGACCGTGCTGCCGGACGTGGTGGTCAACTCCGGTACGAACGCGTGGTGGTGGTGGACCCTGTTCGGGGACATCGGGGCGGACGCCGAGGAGGCGCTCGCCCATGTGCGCCGCTCGATGCGCGCGCTGGTGACGCTGATGCTGGCACGGGCCGAGTCGGACGGCGTCACCCCGCGCGCGGCGGCGCACGCCATCGCCGCCGGCCGGCTGCCGGTGATCGCCGACCGCTTCGGCTGGTACGGGCCGCCGTGAACCTGTCCCCCGCGAAGATCCGCTGTGTAGGGTGACGGAGTGGCAAGAGTCCGGTTGAGCGTGGCGGAGCGGCGTGCGGAACTTCTCGGCGCGGCCGTGGAGCAGATCGAGCGGCGCGGGGTGGCGGCGCTGCGGATCGCCGATGTGGCCGCGGCGCTGGGAGTGAGCAACGCGCTGGTCCTGTACCACTTCTCGACCAAGGAGAAGCTGGTCGCGGCGGCCTTCACCCATGCCGCCGACGCGGACCTCGCCCATCTGCGCAAACTGCTGGGCCGCCGCACCACCGCGGTGCGCAGGCTCCGCGCCGCGGTCCGCTGGTACGCGCCGACGGGCACGGCCAAGGGCTGGCGGCTGTGGATCGAGGGCTGGGCGGTCGCCCTGCGCGAGCCCGCGCTGCGGGAGGTCGCCCGCGATCTCGACCAGCAGTGGAAGGCGGCTCTGACCGAGGTGATCACCGAGGGTGCCGCCGCAGGTGAGTTCCCCTGCCCCGATCCCGCGTCGGCGGCCTGGCGGCTCACCGCCTTCCTCGACGGGCTGGCCGTGCAGATGACCTCGTACGCCGGTTCGCTCTCCCGCGCCGCGATGCTGGAGTGGACCGATGAGGCGCTCGCCCGGGAACTGGGGCTCGACCGCGAGGCGCTGACCGCCGCCATCCGCTGAACCCGCGGATGGCGGCTCCCGGCCGGGCCGGAGCGGCGGCAGCGGGTCAGAGCGGGAGCAGATCCGGCCGCTTCGCCGCCACGTGGTCGCCGGAGCTGACACCGCGCAGTCTGCGCCCGATCCAGGGCACCAGGTACTCGCGCGCCCACTGGATGTCGTCGCGCCGCACTTCCAGGGTGCCCCTCGGCGGGAGCACCGGCCAGGCCTGGTCGGGGTCGGCGGGCACCGGGAGCCCCAGCACCTGCCCGGCGCGCAGGGCGACCCTCGTGTGCCCCTCCGGGGAGAGGTGCAGCCGGTCGCTGTCCCAGGCCCGCCGGTCCTGCACCGACCTGAGGGACCACAGGTCGAGCACCGGACAGCCGTAGCGGTCGGCGATGGACCGCACGTGCGCGGTGTAGGTGGCGACCTTGCCGCGCAGATGGCGCAGCACGGGTACGTCACGGGTGTCGAAGCCGGTGGTCACCATCACGGTGCCGACGGCGCCGGTGAGGTCGGCGACCGCGCGCTCGAAGCGCTCGGCCACGTCGTCCGGGTCGCTGCCCGGCCGGATGATGTCATTGCCCCCGGCGCAGAACGACACCAGGTCCGGGGCGAGTTGTCTGGCCCTCGGCACCTGCTCCGCGACGATCTGGTCGAGGAGACGGCCGCGTACCGCCAGGTTGGCGTAGCGAAAGGTGTGTTCGGGCCTGCGGTCGGCGAGCAGCACCGCGAAGCGGTCCGCCCAGCCGACGAAGGACCCGTCCGGTCCGGGGTCTCCGACTCCCTCGGTGAAGCTGTCACCGATAGCCGCGTACGACCCGATTCCGCCCTGGTTGTCTGTGCTCGAATCGTCTGCCACAAGAACTCATCTTGAACCCGTGGATGTGACCTACGCGACCGTAAGGAGGGGTTGACGGCGGGTGATCTTTACCACCGGGGAATATCACGCGGTGGGGAATAGCGCCGAATCCCCCCGCACCGTCGGGCGGTACGGGGGGATTCGAGCGTTCTGGGCGGTTTGCCGTTCGCCTCAGAGGGAGACGCCGTGCTGGCGGAGATACGCCACCGGGTCGATGTCCGAGCCGTAGGAGGCGGTGGTGCGGATCTCGAAGTGCAGGTGCGGGCCGCTGGAGTTGCCGGTGGAGCCCGAGAGGCCGAGCTGGGTGCCGCCGCTCACGCTCTGCCCCGCGGAGACGGAGAGGGAGGAGAGGTGGGCGTACTGCCCGTAGGTGCCGTCGGTGTGCTGGACGATGACCTCGTTGCCGTACGCGCCGCTCCAGCCGGCGGAGACGACGGTGCCCGGACCGACGGAGCGGACGGAGGTGCCGGTGGGCGCCGCGAAGTCGACACCGGTGTGGTAGCCGCTGGACCACATCGAGCCGGTCGCGCGGTAGGAGGTGGTGACACCGCCGGACGCGACCGGGCTGGTGTAGCCGGAGGAGGAGCCCTGGGCCTCCCCGGCGGGCTGCTCCGGGGCCGGCTGCTCGGCGGCGGGGGCGGGCTCCGGCTCCGGCTGGGGGGCCGCGGCACCGGCCGGGCCCTTGCCGCCGGAGCCGGTGCCCGGGGTCTTCTCCGGGGCGGCGGCCGGGCCGGACTCCCGGCCTCCGGAGCGGTCGGCGCGCGCCTCGGACGCGCCGCCGATGGCGAGTTCGAGACCCGGGTGGATCATCGAGGGATCGTCGCCGATGGTGTCGCGGTTCTTCTCGTACAGCCCCTGCCAGCCGCCGTCGACCCGGTGCTCGTCGGCGATCGCGGTCAGATGGTCGCCGGCGACGACGCGGTACGTGGCGGAGGCGGGGGCCGCCGGGGCCTGAGCCTGGGTCTGGGTCTGGGCCTGGGCGGCCTTCACCGGGGCCACGGCGGGGGCGGCGGCCGGGGCCGACCGCTCGGCCGCGTGGGCGCCGGTCGCCCCCATCAGCGGGAGGGCCAAGGCGGCCCCGCCGGTGCCGGCGGCGACGAAACCACGGGTGAGCGGGTTGTTCCTGGGGCGGCGGTGCTTACCCTTTGCGGGCATGGCGCATTCCTCTCCGGCGCCTGCGAGGTGAGCTGTCGGGTTCGGGCTGGAGATGCCCGGCCGCGCTCTGCGCGGCTTCACCCCGAGCCGTCCGGCGAGCCGGAACGGCGTACTGCCTGGGTCCCCCGCTCCTGCCACGAATCGACGTCCGATGGGAGTCCGGCCGGCGGCAGGATTAGGCGGTCCGCCCGGATGGCCGTGACCGTAGATGAGCCGAGCGGACCGGAACAAGCTGCTCCGCTTCACGGCCGGGGGTCCTGCGGCCCCGCTCCCGGGGATTCCGGTCACCCTGCGTGGAGCGCGCTCCCCCAACTCCCGCCCCGGCGTCGGCGTTGTCCTCCGCCGCACCGGCACGGACCGTCACCACTATGATCCTGCTCACCGACCGCACCCCATCTCCGCCGCAGCCGGGGCAGGTTATGGCGAAACAGCTAAATGGGCCATAACGACCCAGATGTGCTGATTAGAGACGGTGGAGCCGGAAGACCGCGGCGTCGAGGTCACCCGAGAGCCCGGTGTGCAGCCCGTGGTGCAGCAGCACCGCCCCCCGGTGCACGGCGCCGGTGTCCCGGCACTCGTACCGGCCGGCCGGATCGAGGCCGCGCAGCCGGAGCCTCGGCGGCCGTTCGCCGTAGTGCTGCGACGGGAGCCAGGCGAGGACGGCGGTCTCGTCGCCGCGCAGATACTGCACCGCGCTCAGTCCGCCGCCGGGCGGGCGGAGCCGGTGGAGGTCGCCGTGCTGCACCAGTGGCCGTATCTCCTTGTAGAGAGCGATCCAGCCGCGCGCCTCGGCGAGTTCCTCCTCGCTCCACTCGGTGAGGTCGCCGCCGATGCCCAGCACCCCGGCCATGGCACTGACGAAGCGGAAGCGGAGCGAGCTGCGCCGGCCGTTGAGCTGGGTGTTCGGACTGTCGGTGACCCAGGCGGCCATCACCCGCGCCGGATGGAGCTGGCTCAGGCCGTGCTGGATGGCGAGCCGGTCCAGCGGATCGGTGTTGTCGGAGGTCCACACCTGATCCGTACGGGAGAGAATCCCGAGGTCGATCCGGCCGCCGCCGCCCGAGCAGGACTCGAAGTCCACCCCGGGGTGGGCGGCCCGCAGCCGGTCCAGGAGTCCGTACAGCCCCTGGACGTGCTCCACCCACAGCCGCTGCGGATAGGGGTCGCCCGGCCAGCCGGGGTCGGTGAAGCAGCGGTTGAAGTCCCACTTCACGTAGTCGATCGGCGCGCTGTCGAGCAGCGCGTGCAGCCGCTCCCACAGATGCTCCCGGACATCGCGGCGGGCGACATTGAGGACGAGCTGATGGCGGTACTCGGTACGGGTCCGGCCGGGCCGGTGCTGCACCCAGTCGGGGTGGGCGCGGTGGAGATCGCTGTCGGGGTTGACCATCTCCGGCTCGACCCAGATCCCGAAGCGCATCCCCCGCGCGCGCACCTCGTCGGCGAGCGGCTTGAGACCGCCGGGGAAGCGGTCGGGGTTGGGGGTCCAGTCGCCGAGCCCGGCGCGGTCGCTGGTGCGCCGCCCGAACCAGGCGTCGTCGACCACGAAGAGCTCGACCCCGAGGGCGGCGGCCCGCCGGGCGAGGGCGCGCTGCTGCGGCTCGGAGATGTCGAAGCCGGTGGCCTCCCAGGAGTTGTAGAGGACGGGCCGCTCGGCCGCCGCGTCCGGGATCACCCGGGCGAGCTGCCAGCGGTGCCAGGCCCTGCTGGCCCCGCCGAAGCCCTCCCGGCTCCAGAGCCCGGCGAAGACGGGCGAGACATAGGACTCGCCGGGGGCGAGCCGCACCAGTCCGGAGTCGTCGTGGCCCGCGCCCCCGGTGATCTGGACCAGTCCGTCGGGCAGCCGGTGGACGGCGATCCGCCAGGAGCCGGACCAGCCGAGCGCACAGCCGTACACCTCGCCGTGCTCCTCGGTCGCCGCGCCGCCGGCGTCCAGGGCGACCCAGGGCAGATGCTGGTGTCCGGTGTGGCCCCGGCGGCTCCCGATGATGTGCTCGCCGTACGTCAGCGGGGAGCGCACCAGCCGGGACTCGGCCGCCCAGCGGCCGTGGAGCTGGCTCAGCCGCCAGGTGTCGCGCGGGGGCAGGGTCCAGGTGGCGGCGTCGGCGCGGAGCAGCTCCAGGGCGGGTCCCGTGCCCTCGTGCGCGGCGGTGGTCCAGCGCTCGACGACATCGCTGTCGTCGCGCATCCGGTGGTGCAGGGTGAGTCCGAGGCCGTGCACGGGGTCGGTGAAGCGCAGCCGCAGTTCGTCGCCGTCCACCGTGGCGCCGGCGAAGGCCCACTCGGTGCCGCGCACCTCGGGGGTGCGGACGCTGAGCGCGGGGCGGACGAAGCGGGGGCCGCCCTCGACCGGGTACTCCTCATGGCCGTCGAGCGGGGATTCGAAGGGGCGGTGGGGCGGTGGGGCCTCGGCGGCGAGCGCCTCGGCGTCCGCGCCGGTGATCCGGGGGCCCCAGTGGAGGTGGAGCAGCGCGTCGTCGTCCGACAGCCGAAACGCATAGCTGCTCGACGCCCCGGAGAGCACCCAGACACGGCCCCTGCCGACACTTTCGATCATCCCGACCCCCGGATTGCAACAGATCCGAACAGGCCCGCACATCATCCGACGGTTTCCCCCGTCGGTGCAATGCCCCCGTAACAGCCGGAATAAATGATTGCCCGAGGAATCGATGTCGTATCGTCAAGAACACGCCATCGTCGGCGACGAGCGCCGGCGTCCGTGACCTCAGGAGCCTCCGTGACGCAGCAGTTGCCACAGGTCCCGTCGACCGAGCCCGAGCTGGCCGGGGTGCGCAATTTCCGGGATGTCGGCGGGCTGCCGACCGTGGACGGCGGCCGGGTGCGGTACGGCAGGCTCTACCGCAGCGGTCACCTCGCCAACGCCACCGCGGAGGATGTGTCGTTCCTGGCCGGCCTGGGGCTGCGCACGATCTTCGACTTCCGGAACTCGGCGGACCTGCTGCTGGACGGGCACGACGCCGAGGTGCCCGGAGTGCTCCATGTGAACATGCCGCTGAGCGACCCCGCCGACGGCACCGAGTTCTGGCGGATGGTCCGGGACGGCGATCTCGTCCAGCTGCGCGCGGTCCTGGGCGACGGCCGGGCCTCGGCCCGGATGACCGATTCGTACCGCACGATGATCCGGGAACGGACCGGGGAGCACCGCCGGCTGCTGCTCGCGCTCGCCGACGACAGCCTGCCCGCGCTGATGCACTGCGCGGCGGGCAAGGACCGGGCGGGGCTCTCCATAGCGGTGTCGCTGCTCGCGGTCGGCGTGGAGCGGGAGGCGATCGAGGCGGACTATCTCCAGTCCAACGATCCGCGGCGGCGCTACCTGGTGCGGCGCGGCGACAGTTCGCCCGAGGGGATGTCGGCGGAGGTGATGGAGCTGCTGAGCCCGCTCTTCGACGCGCGCGCGGAGTATCTGCGGGCCGCGCTGGAGACGATCGAGGAGACCTGGGGCTCCACCGAGCGCTATCTCGGCGAGGGGCTGGGGCTCGGCGCCCCGGTCCGCGAGCGGCTGCGGGAGCGGCTCGTCACCACCGGGGTCTGAGCGCCGGGGCGGGGGGCGGGGGTTCGAGCGCGGGGTTCCGGAGGGCGGGGCCGTGGTTCGAGCGCCGGGCTCCGGAGGGCGGGGCCGGGCGCCCGGGCCGCCCGGGGCGGGGGCGGCCACGCTCGCGGCTGCTACTTGCCCATCTCGAAGAGCAGGTACAGGAACCCGGCGAAGACATGGCCGGCGATCAGATAGGCGAAGAGGCGGATCACCGCGCCCCTGGGGAACTTGCTCTCCTGGCTGCTCTTGGGCTTCTCGGGCACGGGCGCCGCGGTGTTCTCGGACATGTCGGTCCTCGCTTTCAGGCGTGCGGGTGGAGATCGGGGCTCTGGAGCAGGGTGTGGACGAAGAGCATCTCGGCTCCGTCGCGGGTGGCCGCGGCGAGGCGGTGCGGGGTGAGCGAGTCGTAGTGCGCGCTGTCCCCGGGGCCCAGCTCGTGGACGGTCTCGCCGAGGGTGAGCCTCAGCCGTCCGTCGAGGACGTAGAGCCACTCCTCGCCCGGGTGGGTCCGGACCAGATCGCCCTGGGCCCCGTAGGGGACGACCAGGCGCAGCGACTGCATGGCCCGGCCGGGGGCGCCCACCTGGTGGTAGGTCCAGCCGTCGGCCTGCGACGGCTCACCGCTGCCGGCCCGGATGACCGGGTCCCGCTCCGGCGCCGGCTCGCCGAGCAGCTCGGAGACTGCCGTACCGTAGATCCTGGCGAGCGAGAGCAGCATCGGCAGCGAGGGCTGCCGCCGACCGGTCTCCAGCCGGGAGAGATGGGCCGGTGAGAGGCCCGCGCGATGGGCGGCGCTCTCCAGGGTCAGGCCGCGGAGACGGCGCAGATCGCGCAGCCGGGGTGCCACGTCGGACAGCTCGGCGGCGATGTCTCCCGTGGGAGACCGAAGGTCCGGGGGATGGCCCCCGGGAGGGGTCCGCATGCTCTGCATGACTCCATTGCGCCAGGAAAATGCCTCTGTGGCAAGTTTCTTGCCCCAGAGGCAAATCTCTCCGTCGAGACTGGCGAAAGCGCAGGTCAGAGCGGCAGGAGCCGGAGGCCGAACAGAACAGGCCCCGGGCCGGTCTCAGCGGTGGGCGACCGCCTGACCGACCAGGGTCCGGCCGAAGTCCCAGATCAGACCGCCGCCCGCGTGGGCCTCCTCCATCACCGCCGTGAAGGCCGTCAGAAAGCGGTCCACCTCCGGCTCCCCGATGGTCAGCGGCGGAATCAGCTTGATCACTTCCAGCCGGTCGCCGGAGACCTGGGTGAGGATGCGGTGCCGGGTCAGCAGGGGCACCACCACCATCTGGGCGAAGAGCCCCTTGCGGGCGGCCTGGAGCATCGCCCAGCGGGTCCGCAGCCGGAGCGAGTCCGGCCGGCCGAACTCGATCCCGGTCATCAGCCCCCGGCCGCGCACCTCGCGCAGGAACTCATAGCGGCCCACCAGCTCCGCGAGCCGGGTGCGCAGCAGCTCACCGGTGGCGCGGGCGTTCGCCACAAGTCCCTCGTCCTCGATCACGGAGAGCACCGCGAGACCGGCGGCCATGGCCTGGGCGTTGGCACCGAAGCTCGCCGAGTGGATCAGCACCCGGTCCATGGACGAGTAGACCTCACGGAAGATCCACTCACGGCCCAGGGTGGCACCGACCGGCACATAGCCGCCGGAGAGCGCCTTCGCGACACAGATCAGATCGGGTTCCACCCCGGGCTCGCGCCGGTGGGCCCAGAAGTCACCGGTCCGGCCGAGGCCGGTCTGCACCTCGTCGGCGATCAGGAGCGCCCGGTGCCGGCGGAGCAGCTCCTGGGCGGAGCCGAGGTATCCGGGCGGGCTCTCCAGCACGCCCTTGCCCTGGATCGGCTCCACGATCAGGGCCGCCACATCGCCGCGCCGCAGCTCCCGCTCCAGCGCGCCGAGGTCGCCGAGCGGGACGGCGGTGTCGGGCAGCAGCGGCGCGAAGCCGTCCCGGAAGCAGGACTCGCCGTTGACGGAGAGGGAGCCGGTGGTGAGTCCGTGGAAGGCGTGGTCGCAGTGGAGCACCCTGGGTCGGCCGGTGGCGCGGCGGGCGAACTTCAGGGCGGTCTCCACCGCCTCCGTACCGCTGTTGGAGAAGAACACCCGGTCGAGGTGGGGGCTGTGGGCGAGGAGCCGCTCGGCGAGCAGACCGGGCAGCGGCGGGCAGTCGAAGCGGGTGAGGTCGGCGAGGGAGGCGTCGAGGGCGTCGTGCACGGCCTTCCGTACGACGGGGTGGTGGCGGCCGAGGCCCATCACCCCGAAACCGGAGAGCATGTCCAGGTAGTCGTTGCCCTCGGCGTCCCAGAAGTGGGCGCCCTCGGCCCTGACATAGACCTTGTCGAAGCCGATGGTGCGGAGCATGCGCGGGAGCTGGTGGTTGAGGTGGCGGGTGTGCAGCTCATAGCCCTCGCCGCCGCGCTCGGCGAGCAGCCGTGCCAGATCGAAGCCCGGAGCCGGTGGAGGCGCGGGGGGACCCGGCGGGTCCGGGGGCTGCCCGGTCATCTGTCATCTCTCCCTGGGGGCGGGTCGGGGACGGGCCGGATACGGAACGGTGGCGTGGCGGGCCGCCGGTGCGCGCCGGCGGCCCGGCCTGTCGCGCACCGGCCGGTGTCAGCTCACCCCCGGCCGCCCGCGACGGTCTCCCGGGCCGCCCGCAGCGACTCCTTCAGCGAGCCCATGGTGGCGAGGACCGCGGTCGGCTCATAGCCGCAGTGCGCCATGCAGTTGGCACAGCGCGGGTCCTTGCCCCGGCCGTACTTGCTCCAGTCGGTCTCCTCGACGAGCCGGCGGTACGTGGGGACATAGCCGTCGTTCATCAGATAGCAGGGGCGCTGCCAGCCGAAGAGCGAGTAGTTGGGGATCGCCCACGCCGTGCACGGGAAGTCCGCCTTGCCCTCCAGGAAGTCGAGGAAGAGCGGGGAGTGGTTGAGCCGCCAGCGCCGCCGGTTGCCGCCGGAGAAGGACTTCCTGAACAGCTCCCGGGTCTGTTCCACGCCCAGGAAGTGCTCCTGGTCGGGGGCCTTCTCGTAGGCGTAGGCGGGCGAGATCATCATCTCGTCCACCTGGAGATCGTCGTTGAGGTAGTTCAGCACCTCGATCACGGTCTGCGGGGTGTCGGTGTTGAAGAAGGTCGAATTGGTGGTGACCCGGAAGCCGCGCCTCTTCGCCTCCTTGATGGCCTCCACCGCCTCGTCGAACACCCCTTCCTTGGCCACGGATTCGTCGTGGCGCTCGCGCAGCCCGTCGATGTGGACGGCGAAGGCGAAGTACCGGGACGGGGTGAACTTCTCGATCTTCTTGCGGAGCAGCATGGCGTTGGTGCAGAGAAAGACATACTTCTTCCGCTCCACCAGTTGCCGCACGATCTCGTCGATCTGGGGGTGCATCAGCGGCTCGCCGCCCGCGATGGAGACCATGGGCGCCCCGGATTCCAGCACCGCCCCGACGGCCTGGGCGACCGGCATCCGCTGCTTCAGCACACCCGCCGGATGCTGGATCTTTCCACAGCCCTCGCACGCGAGATTGCAGGCGAAGAGCGGTTCCAGTTCGACGATGAGGGGGAACTTCTCCCGCCTGCGGATTTTCTGTTGGAAGAGGTAGGTCCCGACCCGGATGGTTTGGCGGAGCGGCATGGCCATCTAGCTCACCTCCTGGGGAGCAGCAAAGAACGGTGCCATTCATGGAACGCGGGAAGGACGGCACGGAGAACACGGAAGGCCGATATTCCACCGCGCACCGTGCCGATGCGGACCAGTTCATGCGCCGGGGCGTCCACGACCACCCGGACGGCGGCAACGGGGCGGGGTCCCGAGCGCAGCGCCGCCGCCAGGGTGACCGCCGACTCCATGTCGGCCCCGATCGCCCCGGCGGCGTGGAGCCGGCCGCGCTCGGGACCCCGTACGACATGGTCGGACCCGGTCAGCGGGCCGATGTGGACCCGGTGGCCCGGCAGGGACCGGGAGACCGCGGCCGCCAGCACCTCGCTGCCGGTGCAGGGGGTGGAACCGGTTCCGTGGCGGGTCTCGGCGGCGATCACCACATCCCCGGGGCGCATCCCCGGGGCGAGCCCGGCGCAGAAGCCCGAGGCGATCACCGCGGCGTGCCGCAGCGCCCCGGCCGCGAGCGCCTCGCGCACGGCGCGCTCCGCGCTCGACGGGCCCATGCCGGTGCGCAGCACGGTCACCGCGCCGGGCGAGCGGGCCCGGCCTCGGGCGCCGCCGCGCAGGGCCAGCTTCTCGATGCCCAGGGCACAGGCGATCAGCAGCGGCACCCCGGGGCCGGGCGGTCCCGGCTCCGGTGCGCGCCCCGGAGCCGGGGCGGCGCCGCTCATCAGCCGCCCTGACGGCAGGCGACGGCGGCGGGGGTCCCGTGCACATAGCGCCCGAGCGCGGTGAGCGGGAAGACCTGGCGGTAGAGGTGGTAGTTGATGGAGAAGTCCCAGGGGAAGCCGGTACCGGTGAAGTACGGCTCGTCCCACGAGCCGTCCGGCAGCTGGGTCAGGGCGAGCCGGCGGACGCCCCGTTCGACGGCGGTGGAGTCCCGCTCCCCCGCGGCGAGGAGCGCGAGGAGCGCCCACGCGGTCTGGGAGGCGGTGGAGGCACCCTGTCCGATCCAGCTCTCCTCGCGGTAGGAGCGCAGGTCCTCACCCCATCCGCCGTCGTCGTTCTGCACCGATTCGAGCCAGCGGACCGCGCGCCGGATCGCCGGGTGCGAGGCGGGGAGCCCGGCGGCGGCCAGGGCCGGGACCACCGCCCCGGTGCCGTAGACATGGTTGACGCCCCAGCGGCCGAACCAGGCGCCGCTGGGCTCCTGGTGGGCGAGCAGCCAGTCGATGCCGCGCCGGGCCCGGGGGTGGTGGGCGCGGCCCTCGTGCGCGAGCATCTCCACGACATGCGCGGTGACATCGGCCGAGGGCGGGTCGATCACCTCCCCGAAGTCGCAGAACGGCAGCCGGTTGGCGAGCGAGCTGGTGTTGTCGGCGTCGAAGGCGCCCCAGGCGCCGTCCCTGGACTGCATGCCCAGAGTCCACCGCCCGGCGCGGGCGACGGCCGCGTCGACCCGGGCGGGGTCGGGGTGGCGGACCCGCCGCAGGGCGAGGACCACCTCGGCGGTGTCGTCGATGTCGGGGTAGTTGTCGTTGTGGAACTCGAACGCCCAGCCGCCGGGGGCGAGACGGGGCCGGCGCACGGCCCAGTCCCCGGGGCGCCCGATCTGCTCGCCGAGCATCCAGTCGGCGGCCTTCACCAGCGCCGGGTGGTCGGCGGGCAGCCCGGCGTCGGCGAGGGCGACGGTGGCGAGACAGGTGTCCCAGACGGGTGACTGACAGGCCTCGACCATCCGTGCCCCGTCCTCGCGCCAGACGGCGAACCGGTCCAGGGAGGCGAGGCCGGCCCGCATCACGGGATGGCCGGTGTCGTAGCCGCAGAGGTGCAGGGCGATGAGGGAGTACACGGCGGGCGGCTGGATTCCGCCCCAGCAGCCGTCGTTCTCCTGGCGCTCGACGATCCAGCGCGTGGCGGCCTTCAGCGCGGCGCCGCGCAGGGAGCGCGGGGCGACCCGGCGGTAGCGGCGCAGCACCCGGTCGGCGCGCTGGAAGAAGCCGTCCCAGCTCAGCGCGGGGGCGAGCGGGGCCGGAGGGTTGGGGACGCGGGGGTCGGTGTGCAGCTCGTCGATGGCGAAGGGAGCGGGCCGCACCGGTCGCTTCGCCGAGACGACGGTCAGCGGCACGATGGTCTGCCGGGCCCAGCAGCCGAAGTCGTAGATGTTCAGCGGGAACCAGGAGGGCAGGAAGAGCAGTTCGGGCGGGAGTTCGGGCAGGTCGTCCCAGCGCCACCAGCCGAAGAGGGCGAGCCAGATCCGGGTGAAGACCCGGCTCGCGGCGATTCCGCCGTGCTCCCGCACCCAGGCGGAGGCCCGTTCCATGTGCGGGTCGCCGGGGAGGTCGCCGGCGAGCCGGAGGGCGACATAGGCCTCGACGGTGGCGGAGAGGTCCCCGGGGCCGCCGAAGAAGGTGGCCCAGGAGCCGTCCTCGCCCTGCCCGCCGCGGATGAAGCGGGCGCTGGCCGCGGTGGTGCGGGCGTCCTGGATGCCGAGGAACTCGCGCAGCAGCAGATCCTCGGCGTCCATCGTGACATTGGTCTCCAGGGTGCCCTTCCACCAGCCCTGGGAGTCCTGCCGGCCGAGCAGATGATCGATGGAGCGGGCGGCGGCGCGGCGGGCGGCCGTGTCCGTGTCCCCGTCGGCGAGGTCCGGAAGGCCGGTGGGGTCGGCGGGATCGGCGACGCCGGTCCGGCCGGGGGGACCGGTCCGGCCGGGGGGACCGGTCCGGCCGGCGGTCCCCCCGGGTGCCCCGAGAACCCCGGGAGCGCCGAGGGCCGTGCCGTCGTCGAGGGCGAGATCCACCGGGTCCGCGAAGTCCACAGGGCCCGCCGGGGCCACCGGAGCGGCGGGCTCCGCCGGTGCACCGGGATCGAGGTCGGTCGTCGTCTCACCGGCGGTGGCCGCCCGGACCCCCACGGGCCCGCCGCTTCCATCGGTCGTCGCTGTCATGGCTTCCCCTTTTACCGTGCAGTGGTGCGCGATGCGCTGCTGTGCCGGGGGTGCCGTCGGCCGGTGCCCGGGTTGACCCGGGCACCGGCCGCCGACTGCGATTCATATGGAGGACGGGAGAGGCGGCGTCGCAGGGGCGGGCGCGGGGGTGGGTGTCACCTCTTCCACCAGGATCATCCTTCCGGTCACCTCTGCTCCCTGATCGACTCTTCGGTGCCGTGCCCGCGCGGTGCCGCGCGGGCGGTCACCGCTGGCGCACGACGACGAAGTCCGCGAGGGCGACCAACTGGGCCCTGACCCGGTCGGGCATCCTGACCGCGTCCAGCGCGGCGATGGCCACGGCGTGCTGCCTGCGGGCCTCCTGGGAGGTCCACTCCCGGCCGCCGGCCTCCTCGATCAGCGCCGCCCTCATGGCGAACTCCTCCTCGGAGAAGCTCTCGACATCATTGCTCTTGGCATCGGCGGCGAGCAGCTCGCCGAGGCGCCGGGAGGCCTCTCCGCCCTCGGCGAGGGCGGCCACCACGGGCAGCGACTTCTTGCGCTGGCGCAGATCGCTCCAGGTCTGCTTGCCGGTGGAGTCCGGGTCGCCCCAGATGCCGAGCAGATCGTCGATGGCCTGGAACGCGAGGCCGAGGTGGTAGCCGTACTCCTCCAGGGCGTCGGCCGTGCGGTCGTCCGCGCCACCGAGGACGGCGCCGATGGAGACGGCGCAGGCGAGCAGGGCACCGGTCTTGTTGCCCTCCATCTCCAGGCACTCCTCGACGGTGACCCGCTCACGGTGCTCGTAACTGATGTCCTGGGCCTGGCCGTCGATCAGCTTACGGGTGGCGGCGGTCAGCCGGCGGGTGGCGCGCCCGGCCTCCACGGTCCCCAGTTCCAGCAGGACTTCGTTGGCGAGCGCGAAGAGGGCGTCACCGACGAGGATGGCCTGCGCGGGGCCGTGGACCTTCCAGACCGTGTCACGGTGGCGGCGCTGCTCGTCGCCGTCCATCAGATCGTCGTGGAGCAGGGAGAAGTTGTGCACCAGCTCCACGGCGACGGCGCCGGGGACCCCGGTCTCGGGACCGGCCCCGGCGGCCTCGGCGGAGAGCAGCGCGAGCGCGGGGCGCACCGCCTTGCCGCCGTCGCCGTCGGCCGGGTTCCCCTCGGCGTCGATCCAGCCGAAGTGGTAGGCGGCGACGACGTCCATGGGCGGGGCCAGCCGCTCGACCGCGGCGCGCAGCTCCGGCGCGGACAAGGCCCGGCCGCGCTCCAGCAGCGCGGCGATGTCCACGTCCGCTGCGATGTCGTCAGCCGGGTTCGCCGAAGGCACAGTCGGCACGGTCTCTCCTCTTGTTCCGGTACGCGGACTCACGCCGCCTCCTTGAGCGGATGTTCGTGGGGGCGGCCGAGCGCGCGGAGGGCGGCGGTGGCGGCGGTGAAACCGCTGCGCACGGCGCCCTCCATGGTCGCGGGCCAGCCGGTGGCGGTCCACGCGCCCGCCAGATACAGGCCGGGCGCCCGGGTCTCCGTCCCGGGGCGCAGCCGGCCGACACCCGGAGCGGGCGCGAAGGTCGCGGTGCGCTCCCGGGTCACGAAGAAGTCGAGCACCCCGGCCTTCCGGGCGGGCGGCAGCAGCCGCTCCAGCTCGGGGAGGTAGCGGGCGCGCAGCTCGGCGACGGGCGCGTCGATCTCGTCCTCGGCGGCGGACTGGGAGAGCGCCAGATACTGGCCGCGCTCCAGGCCGGATGCCTCGGTGCGGTCGAACACCCACTGGACGGGGCTGCCGAGCGCGGTGAAGAAGGGGCGGCGCAGCACCGGGCGGTCGTAGATCACATGAATGTTGAGGATGGGCGCGGTGCCGATGTCGAGCAGCCGGTCGGGGTCGGTGAGCGCGCCGTCGGGCAGCAGGGCGTGGGCCTCGCGCTGGGCGACGGCGAGGACGACGGTGTCGGCCTCCAGCGCCTCGCCGTCGGTGGCGACGCTCCACCGCCCTTCACCGGTACGGGACACCTCCCGCACCCGGGTGGCCGTGCGGACGCTCACTCCGGCGCCCTCCAGCGCCTTGCGGGCGAGGGTGTCGTGCAGCTCGCCGAGCGGGACCCGGGCCCAGCCGATGTCGGCGGCGCCGGGGTCGGAGAGCAGACCGGTCTTGAAGACCATCGCGGCGAGCGCCATCGACGCGTGGGGCGCGGTGGCGTTGAGGGTGGCCACGCCGACGAGGTCCCACAGGGCCTCGGTGGCGCGCCGGGACTGGCCGTGGCGGCCGAGCCAGGTGGCGAAGTCGATGCCGTCGAGGGCGGGGTCCTCGGGATCGAGCCGGGAGAGGGCGAGCGCGGCGCGGACCACTTGGGCGCGCTCCACGAGCGAGAGGTGGGGGTAGCGGGCGAGGGCGGCCGCGAGGTGCAGCGGTACGGGGAGTGCGGTGCGGCGCAGCCGGCCCAGGCGCGGGCGGCCGGGGCGGCCGATGTCGAGGACCGGGATGTCCAACCGGTCCTGGACCGGGGCGAGGTGGGCGCCGCCGACGCGCTCCAGGAACCAGCGGTAGGCGGTGCAGCAGCGGAGGTAGACGTGCTGGCCGTTGTCGACGGTGAGGTCGCCGCGCTGGAAGGAGAAGGCGAGTCCGCCGAGGCGGGGACGGCCCTCGACGAGGGTGACCCCGACGCCCGCGTCGGCGAGTCGCAGGGCGGCGGTGACCCCGGCGAGCCCGCCGCCGATCACGACCGCGTGCCGCGACCGCGTGGTGTGGTCCGTCATTGCTGCTCCCCTCGGGCCGTGCGGGCGGGCCGCCGGGATCGGGTGTGTTGGTGGGCACGGGCGGGGGTGGGGGTGGGGTTCATTGGGGGTGGGAGTGGGGGCGAGGGTGGGGGTGGCTGGGTGCGGCCGGTGGTCCCGCGCGGGCTCTCCGGGCGGAGGGCCGTCCTCAAACGCCGGACGGGCTGGGATGCCCCGGCCCGGGCAGAGTCGGGTGCAGCGCCCCGGGCAGGGTCGGCTGCCGCACAGCTCGGGCTCTCCGGGGCACGGTCCGTCCTCAAACGCCGGACGGGCTGGGGTGTCCCGGCCCGGGCGGGCTGAGAGGGCGTGACCCGGGCGGGGTCGGGTGCCGTCACCCGGGTGGGGTGCGGAGAGAGGGTGCCCGGAGCGGGGCAGGCGGTCGTGCGGTCCGGGCCCCCCGCGCGAGGGTCCGTCCTCAAACGCCGGACGGGCTGGGATGTCCCGGCCCGGGCAGCGCCCCGGGTGGGCTGGGGTGCCGCTCCCCGGGCAGGCTGAGGGGGCGTGACCCGGGCGGGGTCGGGTGACGGGTCACGGGTGGGGGTCATGTGCGGCCCCGGGGGGACTGGCGGGTGATGTGGCGGGCGTCCAGGCCCGACAGGCCGCGCACCGCCACGTACGCCTTCTCGTGGCCGGGCAGCGACACCCGGCCGCGCAGCACCGCCTCCGGGTCGCGCTCGATGCGGTCGAGGAGCCGGCGGTAGATCCCGGCCATCGCGGCGACACACGCCCCGCTGCGCCGGTCCAGCATCGGCAGCAGCCGGTACCCCTCGGCGAAGAGGGCGCGCGCCCGCCGCACCTCGAAGTGGACGAGGCCGGTGAAGTCCGCGCCCGCCGGCGGCGTCATCGCGTGGAACCCCGCCGAGCAGCCGAACTTCGCCAGGTCGTCGGCGGGCAGATAGGTCCGCCCGTTGGCCGCGTCCTCGCGGACGTCCCGCAGGATGTTGGTGAGTTGGAGGGCGAGCCCCAGCGTGTCCGCGTACTCCGCGGCCCGCTCGGCCCCGGGCGCCCCCTCCTGGGTGCCGAAGACACCGAGGGAGAGCCGCCCGATGGCCCCCGCGACACACCGGCAGTACGCCCGGAGGTCCTCCCAGGTCTCATAGGTCTCGCCGCGCACATCCATCAGCACGCCATCGATCAGCTCGTCGAGCCCGGCCAGCGGCAGCGGGAAACGGCGCGCCGTGTCGGCGAGGGCGACCGCGACCGGGTCGGTGTCGTCCTCGGCGACCTCCTCGCGGCGGACGCGCTCCAGCAGCCCGCGGGTGGCCTCCAGCCGGGCCAGCTTCTCGGCGGGCGCGAGGACCCCGTCACCGATGTCGTCCACGCGCCGCGAGAACGCGTACAGCGCGGACATGGCCTGGCGCTTCTCGGCCGGCAGCAGCCGGATGCCGTAGGCGAAGTTACGCGCCTGCTGTCCCGTGACGGCCTCGCAGTAGCTGTAGGCGGCCTGCACCGGTGCCGGCGTAGGGGTCGTTCGCTCCATGGTCCGGCTCACCTCTCTTCACGCGCTCTTCGCAGGACTGCCGCCGCTTCACGCAGCACTCGGGTCCGTGCGGGTCTGGGTGGTCCGGGCAGTACGTCGTATCCGGCGGACCTGATCGCGGCGAGGGCCGCGTACCCCCCGCCGACGAATCCGGCGAGCAGCAGTCGCAGCCTGCCGTGGACGCTGCCCACCAGCGGTGCGCCCTCGTCCAGCAGTCCGCGGGCGCGGTCCGCCTGGTAGGCAACGAGGGCGCGGACGGAAGCGTTCCCGGTCGGCGCCGTGAGGTCGGTCTCGCCGACGTGGAAGCGCCGCAGATCCTCGGCGGGCAGATAGACGCGCCCGGCGGCGAGGTCCTCGCTCACGTCCTGGAGGTGCTCGATGATCTGGAGCGCGGTGCACACGGCGTCGGAGCGGCGCAGCCGCTCGGGGCTCATGGCCCCGGAGACCTGGAGGACCAGGTTCCCCACCGGGTTGGCGGAGAGTTCGCAGTACGCGAGCAGCTCCTCGTACGTCTCGTAGCGGCGCACCTCCTGATCGCGCCGGTTGGCCTCGATCAGGGCGAGGAACGGCTCGATGGTGAGCGAGCGGGCGCGCACGGTCGGCGCGAGGGCGCGCAGCAGCGGGTGGCGCGGCTCCCCGGGCCCGCCCTCGGGGTCCCCGGCGGCGGGCAGCCCGAAGACGCGCCGCAGATCGGCCTCGAAGGCGTCGAGCAGGACGGTGCGGTCCTCGGCGCGGGCCTCGTCGACGCCCAGCCACCGGGCGTCCGCGCCGCCCGGCGCGAGATCGCCGTCGCCGATGTCGTCGACGAGGCGCGCGTAGCCGTACAGGGCCATGATGTGGTCGCGCGAGGCGCGCGGCAGGAAGAACGGGGCCACGGGGAAGTTCTCGGCGGTGGCCTTGTCGAGGGTGTGGCGCGCGCCGGTGGCCGCCGGGACGCGCGCGGGTGTCTGCCGGGTCCCGGTCATGCGTGGCTGCCGGGTGCGGGGACGGCGAACGTCTCGCGGGGCTGGAGATATCCGATCATTGCCGTCACGTCTCCCGTTCTACACTGCTGATCCAATCCATCCTATTTCGGACACGCCGCCGGTCGTCCCGACTGCGGGGGGTCCGCTCGCCGACCGCGGCACAGGGGCCGTATCGCCCCACTTGCCGCGTTTCTACGCCGGTCCAGCTTACGTTGTACAACGCCCGGTTATGCGTCGGGGCGTCTTGGGCCTTGCGAGAGCGCCGCACTGGCGTTCAACCTTCCTTCGTGGCACCGGGCTTGACCTCCGCCGGCACGTTCCGGAGCCGGGCGGGCGGGGGCGGGCCGGTGCGGCCGTCATGGGAGAGGACGCGGTGAGGCCCCCGCCCGGATGTCAGAGCGGGGGCCTCGATCGGGGCCGGAGCGCGCTCCGGTCCCTGGGGTCTCGTCGCGGTCGCTACTTGCCGGTTTCCTTCTCGTACGCCTTGAGGACCTCGTCGGTGGGGCCGTCCATCAGCAGCTCCCCCTTCTCCAGCCAGAGCACCCGGTCGCAGGTGTCCCTGATCGACTTGTTGCTGTGGCTGACCAGGAAGACCGTGCCGGCCTCCTTGCGCAGCTCACGGATGCGCTGCTCGGAGCGGATCTGGAACTTGCGGTCACCGGTGGCCAGCGCCTCGTCGATCATCAGGACGTCGTGGTCCTTGGCCGCCGCGATGGAGAACCGCAGCCGCGCTCCCATGCCGGAGGAGTAGGTGCGCATCGGCAGGGTGATGAAGTCGCCCTTCTCGTTGATCCCGGAGAAGTCGACGATGGACTGGTAGCGCTCCCGGATCTGCTCGCGCGACATGCCCATGGCCAGCCCGCCGAGGATCACATTGCGCTCCCCGGTCAGATCGCCCATCAGCGCGGCGTTGACGCCCAGCAGCGAGGGCTGGCCGTCGGTGTAGACATGGCCGCGCTCGGTGGGCAGCAGTCCGGCTATGGCCCGCAGCAGGGTCGACTTGCCGGAGCCGTTGGTGCCGATCAGCCCGATGGCCTCGCCGCGGTAGGCCGTGAAGGAGACCCCGCGCACCGCGTGGACCTCGCGCACACCGCGCTGCTGCTCGCCCTTCTTGCGCCGCAGAATCCGGCTGAGCGCCGCGGTCGCGCTGCCCCGGCCCCCACCGGCGCCATGGACCCGGTAGACGATGTGGACATCGTCGGCGATGACGGTGGGGATGCGTTCGGTGGTGTTCTCAGCCACGGCCATACCGCTCTTCAGCCTTCCAGAAGTACACAAAACCGAGGACGCCGAAGACGACCGCCCAGCCCAGTGCCAGGGCCCAGACGTGGTTCGGCAGGTTCTCGGAACCGTAGCCGTCGATCAGCGCGAAGCGGATCAGGTCCATGTAGACCGCCGCGGGGTTCCACTGGAGCACATCGGCGATCCAGGCCGGCTTGTCCTTGAGCATGATCGGGATGGAGAACATCACACCGGACGCGTACATCCAGGTCCGCATGATGAACGGCATCAGCTGGGCCAGGTCCGGCGTCTTGCTGCCGAGCCGGGCCATGATCAGTGCCAGACCGGTGTTGAAGGCGAACTGGAGCACCAGCGCGGGGAGCACCAGCAGCCAGGACAGCGAGGGGTAGCTGCCGAAGGCCATCACGATCGCCAGCAGCACCACCATCGAGAACAGCAGCTGCTGGAGCTGCTGGAGCGCGAAGGAGATGGGCAGCGAGGCGCGCGGGAAGTGGAGGGCCCGGACCAGTCCCAGGTTGCCCGAGATGGCCCGTACACCCGCCATCACCGAGCTCTGGGTGAAGGTGAAGACGAAGACACCGGTCACCAGGAACGGAACGAAGACATCATTGGACATGTCATCCTTCGTCCCGAGGATGAGTCCGAAGATCAGGTAGTAGACCAGCGCGTTGAGCAGCGGGGTCACCACCTGCCAGAGCTGGCCCAGCTTGGCCTTGCTGTACTGGGCCGTCAGCTTGGCCTGCGAGAAGGCCAGGATGAAGTGGCGCCGGCCCCAGAGCTGCCGGATGTAGTCGGCCAGTCCCGGGCGGGCGCCGCTGACCGAAAGACCGTGCTTGGCGGCGAGCTGCGCCGGGGACAGACCGTCGTCGGCCGATGGCCGGGCGGTCATCGTGATCGCACCGTCATGGGTTGTGTCACTCACAAGGGGATACTTTCGTCTTCGAGATGCGCGGCAGTGGGGGCGCGGCCCCGGACATCGCCGGAAACCCGGAGTGCGCCCGGAGCTCTCAAGGCCCAAGCTTGTCAGATCACCGGAGGACGGCCCAGTCGGGTGAGCCGCCGCACGGTGCGCCACTTCATCGGCCGCCGGGGTCCGCACGGTGTGCGGCGGCCCTCCCGTGCCGCCGGCGCTGCCGGCGGGGGGCGGCGGGCCAGGGTGAGGAGCACCCGGACGCCGGGGCAGCGGGGCACCAGCGGGGCGGGCGGATTGCGGCGCGCGGGCCGGACCCGGTCGCGGGCGGCCGTCCGGTGGTGGACCGCGTGCCGGAACGGGGCCGTCGTGGGACGGGACAGCGGCAGGTCCGAGCGGTGGCCGGGCATCCGGCCCGCGTCCGGCGCCCGCCGGGCGAGGCCGGTCCCCTCGTGGGCGCGGAGGAACTCTCCGGACGGCGGTCCGGCCTCGGCGATCACCGGGGTCCGGGTCCGTGCGGCGCCGGGGAAGGCCGTCACCCGTGAGGAGCGCGTCGGGTCGGCGGCGCGCAGCCTCGGGAGACGGCGGGGCCGGGCGCGGCCGGTGGCCTCGCCGGCGATCCGGAACGGGAGGACTCCCGGCTCCGGGTCGGCGGCGAGGGCCTCGCGCGCCGGCTCCGCGGGGCCGGCGGGGTCCGGCGGCAGTCCGTCGCCGTCCGGGACGAGCGGGGCGCCGGAGCCGGCCGGTCCGGACGCCCCGGTACCGGCGGTGCGCCCGCCGGGGGTGCCCGGGTTCCCGGGCGGCCCGACGGTGCGCGCGCCGGGCGGGAGGCCGCCGGAGCCGGTCACCGGGGTGCCGGCGCCGACGACGGACGCCCCGGCCCGGCCGCCCCTCCGCGCGGCGGCCGGGCCGAGCAGGGCGCGGGGATCATCGGGGCGGTCGCCCTTGGTGATGATCACCGCGCCCAGGGTGAGGGACGCGGTCACTTCAGCCTGCTGGAGGCGAGGATCGACACCAGGTGCAGCAGTGTCTGGACGACCGCGATACCGGCGAGGACCGCGATCCCGAGCCGGGTGAAGAACAGATCGCCCGAGACGGTGTCGAGCACCGCCATCACCAGGATGAACAGGCTCGCCTCGATCCCGCCGACGAGCCGGTGGAACTTGAGCGCGGCGGCGGCACGGCGGGCGAGCGCCAGGCCGGAGGAGCGGGGCACGGAGGCCTCGTCCTTGACCGCGGGCAGCCCGCTGCGCTGCCGGGCGACGTCGACCAGGTCGGTCTCCGCCTTGATCAGGATCGCGCCGAGGGCGGCGAGGGTGCCCAGGAAGGCCCACAGCCACTCGGGGCGGCCGGCGCCGAGGGCGTCGGCGCCGCGGACGCCGAAGCCGATCAGCAGCGCCGCCTCGCAGAGGTAGTGACCGATCCGGTCGAGATAGACCCCGGTGATCGAGGTCTGTCCGCGCCAGCGGGCGACCTCTCCGTCCACGCAGTCCAGCAGCAGATAGACCTGGAACAGCACGACCGCGAGGATCGCGCCGGTCAGCCCGGGGATCAGCAGGGCGGCGCCGCCGGCGACACCCACCACGATCATGAGGTAGGTGAGCTGGTTGGGCGTGATCCTGGTGTTGACCAGATACGGGTCGACGTGGAGCGAGATCTCCCGCATGTACAGGCGCCCGGCCCAGTGCTCGCCGCTGCGCCGGTCCTTCACTCCCTCCGGGTGAACGACCGGGCGGAGTTCAGCTACGGATGGTCTTGGCATAGTCGGCGTACGCGTCCCTGATCTGGTCGGTGGAGAGGTCGAGGTGCTCAAGGATGGTGAAGCGGCCCGGCCGGGTCTGCGGGGCGTACTCCACCGCTGCCACGAACTCGTCGGGGGAGAAACCGATTTCGTCGGGGAGCACCGGCAGTCCGTGCCGGCGCAGCACATCGGCGTAGAGACCGGACTCGTCGGCCGCTCCGCGCAGATGCATCGCGAAGGCCGCCCCCATGCCGACCTGTTCACCGTGGCTGGCGGCGCGCTGCGGGTACAGCAGGTCGAAGGCGTGGCTGATCTCGTGGCAGGCGCCGGACGACGGGCGGGTGTCCCCGCTGATCGACATGGCGATGCCGGTGATGACCAGGGACTCGGCGAGGACGGTGAGGAAGTCGTCATCGGCGATGCCGCCGGGGTGGCGCAGCACGGACTCCCCCGCCGCGCGGGCCATGGCGGCGGCGAGTCCGTCGACGGGCTCGTCGATGACCCGGTGGGAGAGTTCCCAGTCGGCGATGGCGGAGAGGTTGGAGATCGTGTCGCCGATGCCGGAGCGGATGAACCGGGCCGGGGCGTCGCGGATGACATCGAGGTCGATGACCATGGCGATGGGCGTGGGGACGCCGTAGGAGCCGCGGCCGTTGTCGTTGTCGAGGGTGGCGACCGGTGAGCAGATGCCGTCGTGGGCGAGGTTGGTGGCGACCGAGACCATCGGCAGCCCGAGGCGGGCCGCCGCGTACTTGGTCACGTCGATGATCTTGCCACCGCCGAGGCCGACCACCGCGTCGTACCGCTGGCCCTTGATGGCGTCGGCGAGCCGGACGGCGGAGTCGATGGTGCCGTCGGCGACCTCGTACCAGTCGGCGCCGGGCAGCACCGGCGCCAGCTTCTCGCGCAGCGTCCGGCCGGAGCCGCCGCTCATCGCGACGGCGAGCTTGCCGGACGCCGAGATCCGCTGGTCGGCGAGGAGGCCGGCCAGATCGTCCAGCGCGCCCCGGCGGATGTCGACGACGACCGGCGACGGGATGAGCCGGGTCAGTACTGGCACGCGATCTCACGGCCCTTCGCGAGGTCGTCGTGGTTGTCGATCTCCACCCAGGTGACCTCGCCGATGGGGGCCACGTCCACGGTGAAGCCGCGGTTGACCAGCTCCTGGTAGCCGTCCTCGTAGTAGAGGTCGGGGTCGCGCTCGAAGGTGGCCTTGAGCGCGTCGGCCAGTTCCTCGGCGGCCTCGGGCTCGATGAGGGTGACACCGATGTACTCGCCGGTGGCCCCGGCGGGGTCCATGAGCTTGGTGATCCGGCGCACTCCGAGGCCGTCCTCGGTGATCACCTTCATCTCCTCGTCGGCGAGCTGCTTCACCGTGTCGAGGGCGAGGATGATCTTCTTGCCCTCGCCGCGGGCGGCGAGCAGGGTGCGCTCGACGGAGACCGGGTGGACGGTGTCGCCGTTGGCGAGGATGACTCCGCGCTTGAGGACGTCACGGGCGCACCACAGGGAGTAGGCGTTGTTCCACTCCTCCGCCTTGTCGTTCTCCACCAGGGTGAGCTTGAGGCCGTAGGTGGCCTCCAGCTCGGCCTGGCGTGCGTAGACGGCCTCCTTGCGGTAGCCGACGACGATCGCGACCTCGGTGAGGCCGATCTCGGCGAAGTTGGCGAGGGTCAGATCGAGGACGGTCTTCGCGACTCCGTCCTTCTCAGGGCCTACGGGCACGAGGGCCTTCGGGAGCGTGTCGGTGTAGGGGCGAAGACGCCGTCCGGCACCGGCGGCCAGGACAAGGCCGATCATGCGGGTTCTCCTTCGTCATGTACGGCGGGTGCGGAGGAGGACACCCAGAAGCGGATGCTCTCCACCAGCACCACGAGAGCGACGATGACGGCCAGGGCCGTCAGCGCGGTGGTGAAATCGGTGGCGGCCATCAGGGCGGCCAGCAGGGCGACGGCCGTGATCCGGCCCTCGTGTCCGCCGATCACCCGCACCAGCCACTGCGGGGGCGCACCCGTTCCCCCCCGGATGCGGTAGACCGTGTCGTAGTGATGGTAGGCGACGGCCGAGACCAGCCCGAAAGCCGCCGGGAGGGCGCCGGGGGTGTCCGCGCGGACCGCGAGGGCCAGTACGGCTCCGTACTCGGCGGCCCGGAACACCGGCGGGACGAGCCAGTCGAGCGCTCCCTTGAGGGGGCGGGCGACGGCGAGGCCCGAGGTGATCACGTACACCGCGGCGGCGAGCACGGGCCAGGGCGACCCGTACTCGGCGAGGGCGGCGGTCGCCACGAGCGCGCCGCCGCCGATGAGGGCGATGACGGGCGGGGCCATGGCGGGCAGCGGCCGGACCAGCGGGCGCCCGGCGCGGGCGACGGCCTGCGCGAGGGGCCCGGAGTCGGCGAGGTCGGCCAGCGCCCCGGCGGCCCGGTCGGTCCGCCGCGCCCTGCGGGTCAGCGAGCGGAGCAGCCGGCCGGCCGTGGTGTAGCAGGCGGCGAAACCGCAGCCGACGAGGAGTGCCCAGAAGACGATCCTCGGAGTGGTGAGGGCGGTCAGCACGGCGATCATGGCCCAGCGCTCGCCGATGGGGAGCACGATCATCCGGCGCACCCAGACCGTCCAGCCGACGCTGTCGAGCTTGTCGGAGAGGGCGGCGGTGGGGCTGGTGTTGGAGACCGCGTCGTGGTTGGCCTCGTTGAAGGAGAAGTCCACGACATGGCGGCAGGTCTGGAGGACCATCGCGCCGAGCGCCAGGGCCCAGACGTCGTCACCGCCCCGGGCGGCGCCCAGGGCGAGGCCCGCGTAGTAGGCGTACTCCTTGGCGCGGTCGAAGGTGGCGTCCAGCCAGGCGCCCAGCGTGGAGTACTGGAGGGAGTAGCGGGCGAGCTGCCCGTCGGCGCAGTCCAGGACGAAGGAGAGGAGCAGCAGCACGCCGGCCGCGACGAAGCCGCCCCGGGTCCCGGTGGCCGCGGCTCCGGCCGCGATCAGCGCGGTGATCAGGGACGCGGTGGTGACCTGGTTGGGGGTGAAGCCCCGGCGGGCGCACCAGCGGGCGAGATGGCGCGAGTAGGGGCTGACGCAGTGGGTGGTGAAGAAGCCGTCCCGGGCCTTGACCGAGGAGCGCAGCCGTACGGCCTCGTCGTCGACGGCGGCGACGGACTGCCGGGCCTCGTTGCGGGCCTGGGGGTCGCCGGGCACGGTGGCGACGAGCGAGCCCAGCTCGGGCCGGTGCACGGCGGTGCCCTGCTCGCCGAGGGCACCGGCGAGCGCGTCGGGCACCACGGTGTCGTTGCCGGCCGTGGCGTCGAGCGCCCGGGCGAGGGCGGCCCGGGCCTCGGGCCGGGCGGTCACCGCGCCGGGGACGGCCGCAGCGGGGAAGCGGGGGTCGGTCAGCGCGAGCCGGAGCGAGTGGACGTGTCCGACGAAGCGCGCGTCGACGACGGCGACCCGGTCGGCGGCCGGTACGGCGGCGATCAGCTCGGCCGTGCGGCCGGCTCCCGGGGAGACCCGTACGTCGAAGCCCAGCGACCGCAGATCGGCCTCAAGCGACGATCCGGGCACGGGCGGACCGGTGAGGATGGCGGTCGACAGGCGAACTCACTCCTTGGAACCGAGAGGTGTGGGAGCGCGACGGCGCGGCCCGTCGCACGGGCGGCAGCACATCGGCTGAGGCTTCGGCAGAGGCTATCGGATGCCCTCAGAGGGGAGTTCACTGGCCGTTTACGCCCCGATCGGGCACCGATCACCGTGACAGCGCCCCGAGAGAGGGCCCGGCCGGAGATCATCATCGTCGATCGGTGCCCGGCCCACCAAACCGCCCCGGGCCGGGCCCGGGCTCCCGGCCCGGGGGCCGGATCGCGCCGGATGGGCGAGCGGTGCCCGGGAACCCGGGCCCGGCGGATTCCGGAAGGCAGGCTCTAGGGTGGCGGTCATGACTTGGCTGATCACAGGTGGAGCGGGGTACATCGGCGCGCATGTGACGCGGGCGATGGCGGAGGCCGGCGAGCGGGTCGTCGTGCTGGACGACATGTCGTCGGGGGTCGCCGAGCGGCTGCCCGAGGGGATGGCGGTGGTACGGGGGACGGTGCTGGACCGGGAGCTGCTGGACCGTGTCCTCGCGGAGCACGAGGTCACCGGCGTGGTGCATCTCGCGGCGAAGAAGCAGGTCGGGGAGTCGGTGGAGCAGCCGCTGCGCTACTACCGGGAGAATGTGCACGGGCTGACCGTGCTGCTGGACGCGGTCGTCGCCGCGGGGGTGCGCAGCTTCCTCTTCTCGTCGTCGGCGGCGGTGTACGGGGTGCCCGAGCTGGACGTGATCCCGGAGACGGCGCCCTGTGTGCCGATCAACCCCTACGGCGAGACCAAGCTGGCCGGCGAGTGGCTGGTGCGGTCGGCGGGCCGGGCCCACTCCCTGTCCACGGCCTGTCTGCGCTACTTCAACGTGGCGGGCACGGCCGCGCCCGAGCTGGCGGACACCGGGGTGTTCAACATCATTCCGATGTTCTTCGACCGGATCACCCGGGGCGAGGAGCCGAGGATCTTCGGTGACGACTATCCGACCCCGGACGGCACCTGTGTCCGCGACTACATCCATGTCGCGGATCTCGCCGACGCGCATCTCACGGTGGCCCGCAGGCTCGCCGGCCAGGACGGCCCCGGGGACCTCACGGTGAACATCGGCCGGGGCGGCGGGGTCTCGGTGCGCGAGCTGGCGACCCTGGTGGGCGAGGTCACCGGGCGCCCGGTGGAGCCGGTGGTCGAGCCGCGCCGCCCGGGGGACGCGGCGCGGGCGGTCGCGTCGGTGGACCTGATCGCGAAGGAGCTCGGCTGGTCGGCCTCGCGGGGGGTCCGCGAGATGGTCGAGTCGGCCTGGCGGGGGTGGTGCCTGCGCCACCCCGGCGCCGGCGCGCGCTGATCCCCGAACCGCCCTGCGCGATGATCGCACCACGCCTGACCTGCGGATCGTTTCCGCAGGTCAGGCGATATGACAACGGTGTTCAGTGCCGTGTTGCCCATACCCCCCTCCCGTAGTTCACTGAGGTCGCGGAACAGATCGATTTCCGATGACTTCCGACGAGCTGGAGGAGTTCTCGATGGGGGCTGGGCACGATCACGGACACACGCACGGCGGGCCGCCGCCGACCGGTACCGCCGCCGCGGCCTACCGGGGGCGGCTGCGCATAGCGCTGACCATCACACTGAGCGTGATGGTCCTGGAGATAGCCGGCGGGGTCGTCACGGGCTCCCTGGCACTGGTCGCCGACGCGGCCCATATGGCGACGGACGGCATCGGCCTCGCCATGGCGCTGCTCGCGATCCACTTCGCGAACCGGCCGCCCAGCACCAACCGCACCTTCGGCTTCGCCCGGGCGGAGATCCTCGCGGCGCTCGCCAACTGTCTCCTGCTGCTGGGCGTCGGCGGCTATGTGCTGTACGAGGCGGTGCAGCGGTTCATCACCCCGACCGAGACCGAGGGCGGGCTGACGATCGTCTTCGCCCTCGTGGGCCTGATCGCCAATGTGATCTCGCTCTCGCTGCTGATGCGCGGGCAGAAGGACAGCCTGAATGTGCGCGGCGCCTATCTGGAGGTGCTCAACGACGCGCTCGGCTCGGTCGCCGTCCTGATCTCGGCGACGATCATCCTCACCACCGGCTGGCAGGCGGCCGACCCGATCGCCTCGCTGGTCATCGGCCTGATGATCGTGCCGCGCACGGTGAAGCTGCTGAGGGAGACGCTGAACGTGCTCCTGGAGGCGGCTCCCAAGAACGTCGACATGGCCGAGGTGCGGACCCACATCCTGGAGCTGGAGGGAGTGGAGGACGTCCACGATCTGCACGCGTGGACGATCACCTCGGGGATGCCGGTACTTTCCGCTCATGTGGTGGTGAGCCAGAATGTGCTGAACTCCGTCGGCCACGAGAGGATGCTGCACGATCTGCAGGGCTGCCTGGGCTCCCACTTCGACGTGGAGCACTGCACCTTCCAGCTGGAACCCGTCGGCCACGCGGAACACGAGGCCAGCCTCTGCCACTGAGACCGTGGCGGCGGCGCCGGCGGAGTTGCGGATCGGACAAGCAGCTTTTGTACGGCAGACTGGGCAGGGCCCCTCAGGGCGAGGACCACAGCGAAGGATGGTTATGCCGAGCTCACCGACCTCATCGGCCACCGCCAGCGGCGTGTCGAACGGTGCACCACAAGCGATTCTGCTCGAACTGGTCGACGAAGACGGCACCACCATCGGCACCGCGGAGAAGCTCACCGCCCACCAGGCCCCGGGGCAGCTGCACCGGGCGTTCTCGGTGTTCCTCTTCGACGAGCGGGGGCGGCTGCTGCTCCAGCGCCGCGCGCTGGAGAAGTACCACTCCCCCGGTGTCTGGTCGAACACCTGCTGCGGCCACCCCTACCCCGGTGAGGCGCCCTTCGCCGCCGCCGCCCGGCGGACGTACGAGGAGCTGGGTCTTTCGCCCTCGCTGCTCGCGGAGGCGGGCACGGTCCGCTACAACCACCCGGACCCCGCGTCGGGCCTGGTGGAGCAGGAGTACAACCACCTCTTCGTCGGGCTGGTGCAGGCTCCGCTGCGGCCCGATCCGGAGGAGGTCGGCGAGACCGCCTTCGTGACCCCCGACGAGCTGGCCGAGCGGCACGGCTCGGCCCCGTTCTCGGCGTGGTTCATGACGGTGCTGGACGCCGCCCGCCCGGCGATCAGGGAGCTGACGGGACCGGCCGGAGGCTGGTGACGCGCACCGGGGGCGCCACGGGGCTCAGCCGGGCCCCGCGGCACCCCCGGCCCGCGGCCCGGGCAGCAGCGGCAGCTCGGCCCAGACGACCTTCCCGCCCCCCGCCGTGTGCTCGACGTCGTGGGCGCCGCCCGCGCCCCGGGTGATCTCCCGGACGAGGAGCAGCCCCCGGCCGCCGGTCTGCCGCCAGTCCGACTCCAGGGCCCGGGGCCGGCAGGGGTGGTCGTCCTCCACCGAGACGCGGACGGTGCCGGTGCGGACGGCGACTTCGAGGGCCAGCTCCGGCGAGAGCGGGGCGGCGTGTCTCACGGCGTTGGTGACCAGCTCCGAGACGATCAGCAGCAGGCCCTCGACGGTCTCGTCCCCGGCCGGTACGCCCTGGCGGCGCAGCAGGTCCCGGACCGCGTGCCGGGCCCGGGGCACCGAGACCTCGACGGCCGGAGCGGTGAATCTCCACACTCCCTCGTACGACAGTGGCCGGGCGGGCACTCTCCCGCGGCTCTCCATGGCTCCGGCACCCACCCTCGTTCGACTGCCACTGACCTCTGGGTGACGAGTGTTGGCAGTGTCCCGCTCCGGTCCGGGTCAGTGAGCAGAAGTCGGCACCAATCGACATCTTCTGACCGGGTGCGTAGGACAGGGGCAGGACTCCGCGACTGGTCCTGATCTTCTGATGGCCCTATCCGCTGATGGCCGTTCCACGCGCCGCCGGGGCCGGGACGCCCTCGGCCGCCGGGGTCAGGAGCGGTGGCCCGGCGGGGCGGCTCCGGGGTCCGCCGGCCCGGCCGGCTCGGCGACCAGACCGACGATCCGGCGCCCGCCGAGGCCGATGGCGATCAGTCCGAGACCGTCGAAGAGCAGCGCCAGCGAGAAGAAGAGCCCGAGGACATAGCGGCTGCTCTCCGGCCAGTTCCCCAGCACCAGGATGCCCAGCAGCACCCCGAACGCGCCCTGGAAGAGCATCCAGCCGAACTGCGGCCCGCGCACCACCAGGGAGCCCACCAGCCGGAAGAGCCCGCCCGTGAGGAAGAGCAGCGCGGCGAAGAGGGTGAGGGCCTCCGCCGAACCCTCGGGGTGGCGGATGACGACGACGCCCGCGGCGATGTTCAGGGCGGCCACCACCACGGCCAGCCAGAAGAAGTCGCTGCCGCGCGACTGGACGGCGTGGACCAGGCCCACCACCCCGCCGACCAGCAGCAGCCAGCCGAAGAGCAGCATCGAGGTGAGGGTGGCGACCCCGGTGTAGATCAGGCCCACGAGCCCGGCGATCACCAGGATCACACCGAGGGCGGCCAGCAGGCCGAAACCCCGCTTCAGCGCTCTGGGCTCCTGCGTGGGACCGGCCATCGCTTCCTCCTCGCCAGCTCCCCCGCGTACCCCCGCTCCCGATCGTAGGTCCGGCGGCGCCGGATAGCATCCGGCGCATGGAGCAGCCGCAGCCGGTACCTCGCCTGACACACACCGTGACGGACGGTGTCGCCACCGTGGTCATCAGCAATCCCGCCAAGCGGAACGCGATGACCGCCGAGATGTGGGGCGCGCTGCCCGCGCTGCTGGGAGCGCTCGCCGCGGACCCCGCCGTACGGGCCCTGGTGCTCACCGGCGACGGGCCGGTGTTCTGCGCCGGGGCGGACATCTCCTCGCTCGGCCGGCCCGGGGCGGACGGTCTGCTCCCGCAGGATCTCGCGGTCCGTGCCGAGGAGGCGCTCGCGGCGTTCCCCCGGCCGACGGTGGCGGCCGTGCGCGGCTACTGCGTGGGCGGCGGCTGTCAGCTCGCCGCCGCGTGCGATCTGCGGTTCGCGGAGGAGGGCGCGCGGTTCGGTGTGACCCCGGCGAAGCTCGGGATCGTCTATCCGGGCTCCTCCACCCGGCGCCTGGTCGCGCTGACCGGCCCCTCCGCGGCCAAGTATCTGCTGTTCTCCGGGGAGTTGATCGACACCGGGCGGGCGCTGCGCACCGGTCTGGTGGACGAGGTGCTCCCCGCCGGCGAACTGGACGCCCGGGTCGCGGCGTTCACCGCTGTCCTGGTGGCGCGCTCGGGGCTGACCCAGACGGCGGCCAAGGAGTTCGCGTCGGGGCGGCGGGACCGGGACGAGCACTGGGACCGGCAGGCGGCCGGGCAGGGGGCGCCGGGCGGCGACACCGCCGAGGGCATCGCCGCCTTTCTGGAGCGGCGCGCCCCGCGCTTCACCTGGCGGGGGTGAGAAAGGGCGGGGGCGGCGGGCGGGGCGTCCCGCCGCCCGGGCGCCCGTTCCCGGCCGTCTCCCGGGGAATACCCTTCCGGGGACAGCCGAGCCGTTGGAAAGGTGCTGGACCATGATCTCCGAGCCGCTGGACCCCATGGCGCGGGCGGGCCGCCGCTGCCACGACACGCTCAACGCGATGCACGCGACGAGCTACTTCTCGCCCGACCTGGGGAAGGAACTGGCCGGGATCGGGATATCCGACGCCGTCGCACCGCTGATCCTCACCCGGGCCGCGCCGCTGGGACCGGTCGGGCCCGGGGCGGTCGCGGCCGTCTTCTACAACTACAACCCCGCCCGGATCGCGCGGTATCTGCCCGCCGCGTGGGAGACCGCGTCCCCCCAGGAGGTGCTCCGGGCCCGGCTGCGGGCGGTGGACACCACGCTGCGGCGGCTGCTCGGCGACGAGGTCCTCGCCTCCGACGGACTCGCGGAGGCGGCGGAGCTGGCGCTGCGTGCCGCCGAGGGGTGCCGTCCGCACGCCCGCCCGCTGTACGCGGCCCACGCGGAGCTGCCGGTGCCCGGCGAGCCGCACCTCGCGTACTGGCACGCCGCCACGCTGCTCCGGGAACACCGGGGCGACGGGCATGTCGCCGCGCTGCTCGCCCTGGGGCTGGACCCGCTGGAGGCCCTGGTGAGCCACACCGCGACGGGCCGGGGGCTGCCGCCCCGGCTGCTCCTGGCCACCCGGGGCTGGGAGCGGTCCGACTGGGAGGCGGCCCAGGAGCGGCTGCGCGACCGCGGACTGCTGCACCCGGAGGGCGAGCTGACCCGGGACGGCGTCCGTCTCCGGGAGGAGCTGGAGGAGTTGACGGACCGGCTGGGCCGGGAGCCGTACGACCACCTGGGCGCGGAGGGCGTGGCCCGGCTGACGGAGCTGGGCAGGGGGTTCCTGCACCGGGCGGCGGCGGCCGGGGCCTTCCCCGACGAGGTCGCCGCCCGGGCCTGAGAACCGGCCGGGAGGCGGGGGCGCCGAAGCGGGAGCGGGGGCGATCCGGCCCGGGGGCGGTGCGGGGGGACCGGGGTGCGCGACATCGCCCGCGCTCACCCGGCACAATGCAGTCTCCAGCACAGCCAGCAGGAGAAGGCGAGTCGGGGAATCGTGACGACGTCCATCGAAGGCAGGATCGCCGGGGAACTCGGCGTACGGGAGCGGCAGGTCAGGGCGGCCGTCGAGCTGCTCGACGGCGGATCGACGGTGCCGTTCATCGCGCGCTACCGCAAAGAGGCGACCGAGACGCTCGACGACGCGCAGTTGCGCGCGCTGGAGGAGCGGCTGCGCTATCTGCGGGAACTGGAGGAGCGGCGGACCGCGATCCTGGAGTCGGTGCGCGAGCAGGGCAGGCTGGACGACGCGCTGGAGGCGCGGATTCGGGCCGCCGACACCAAGGCGCGGCTGGAGGACATCTATCTGCCCTTCAAGCCCAAGCGGCGCACCAAGGCCCAGATCGCCCGGGAGGCGGGGCTCGAACCGCTGGCCGAGGGGCTCCTCGGCGATCCGTCGGTGGAGCCGCTCGTCGCGGCGGCGGCCTTCGTGGGTCCGGACCGGGGGGTGGCCGATCCGGCCGCGGCCCTGGAGGGGGCGAGGGCGATCCTCACCGAGCGGTTCTCGGAGGACGCCGATCTGATCGGCGAACTGCGCGAGCGGATGTGGACCCGGGGCCGGCTCTCGGCGAGGGTCCGGGACGGCAAGGAGGAGGCGGGCGCGAAGTTCGCCGACTACTTCTCCTTCGCCGAGCCGTTCACCGCGCTCCCCTCCCACCGGGTGCTGGCCATGCTCCGGGGCGAGAAGGAGGATGTGCTCGATCTGGCGCTGGAGCCCGAGGAGGCACCCGCCGAGGGCCCCACCGCCTACGAGTCCATGGTGGCCCGGCGCTTCGGCGTGGCCGCGCGGGGGCGCCCGGCCGATCCCTGGCTCGCGGACACCGTCCGCTGGGCCTGGCGGACCCGGATTCTGGTGCACCTGGGGATCGATCTGCGGATGCGGCTGCGCACCGCGGCGGAGGACGAGGCGGTACGGGTCTTCGCGTCCAACCTCCGGGATCTGCTGCTCGCCGCGCCGGCCGGCACCCGGGCCACCCTGGGCCTGGACCCCGGTTTCCGTACGGGGGTGAAGGTGGCGGTCGTCGACGCGACGGGCAAGGTCGTCGCCACGGACACCATCCATCCCCATGTCCCGGCGAACCGGTGGGACGAGGCGCTGACGAGGCTGGCCCGGCTCGCCCGGGAGCACTCGGTCGACCTGGTCGCCATCGGCAACGGCACGGCGTCGCGCGAGACCGACCGGCTCGCCGCCGAGCTGATCACCCGCCACCCTGAGCTGAACCTCACCAAGGTGATGGTCTCGGAGGCGGGCGCTTCGGTGTACTCGGCGTCCGCGTTCGCCTCGCAGGAGCTGCCCGGTCTCGATGTGTCGCTGCGGGGCGCCGTCTCCATCGCCCGCAGGCTCCAGGACCCGCTGGCGGAGCTGGTGAAGATCGACCCCAAGTCGATCGGCGTCGGCCAGTACCAGCACGATCTGGCGGAGGTGAAGCTCTCGCGCTCGCTCGACGCGGTCGTCGAGGACTGTGTGAACGGCGTGGGGGTGGATGTGAACACCGCGTCCGCGCCACTGCTCTCCCGGGTCTCCGGCATCGGCGCCGGGCTCGCCGAGAACATCGTCGCCCACCGGGACGCCCATGGTCCCTTCCGCTCCCGGCGGGCGCTGAAGGATGTGTCGCGGCTCGGCCCGAAGGCGTACGAGCAGTGCGCGGGCTTTCTCCGCATCCGCGACGGCGACGACCCGCTGGACGCGTCCAGCGTGCACCCGGAGTCGTACCCCGTGGTGCGGCGGATGGCGAAGGCCACGGGGGGCGGTGTCGCGTCGCTGGTGGGGAACACCGGGGTGCTGCGGTCGCTGAGGCCCGGGGACTTCGTGGACGAGAGCTTCGGGCTGCCGACGGTGACCGACATCCTGCGGGAGCTGGAGAAGCCGGGGCGCGACCCGAGGCCCGCCTTCCGGACGGCCACCTTCAAGGAGGGGGTCGAGAAGATCGGCGATCTGGCCTCCGGGATGGTGCTCGAAGGGGTGGTGACCAATGTCGCGGCCTTCGGGGCCTTTGTGGATGTGGGGGTCCACCAGGACGGGCTGGTGCATGTGTCGGCCATGTCCAGGAGCTTTGTGAAGGACCCGCGGGATGTGGTGAAGCCGGGGGATGTGGTGAGGGTGAAGGTGCTGGAGGTGGACATCCCGCGGAAGCGGATTTCGCTGACGCTGCGGCTGGAGGATGAGGTGGCGGGGGCGCCGAAGCGGGAGCGGGAGCGCGAGCGCGGGGGGCGTCCGCAGCAGAGGGTCCGGGGTGGGGGTGGGGGTGGCGCCCGGCAGGCCCCTCCGCAGGGAGGCGGCGCGATGGCGGACGCCCTCCGCCGCGCGGGCCTGACCAACCCCCGCCCCTGAGCCCACGAAAGCCTCCACCCAGCCCACCCGGCGCTTGAGGACGGACCCTGGTCCACAGGACCCCGCACCCTGCGGGCCACGGTCGGGGGGGGGCCCCCGCCCCCCCCCCCCCGGCGGGCGGGGGGGTGGGGAGCAGGGGTCGTTG
>NZ_JBEOYB010000067.1:0-46738 GCF_040296845.1 Streptomyces sp. NPDC001985 | reverse complement strand
GGCGCGGGCGTCGCCCAGATAGCCCGCTCCTCAATCGCCGGAGGGGCTGAGGGGTGCGGCTCAATCGCCGGAGGGGCTGAGGGGTGCGGCTCGGTCGCCGGAGGGGCTGGGTGGTGCTGCTCAGCCGCCGGCAGGGCTGAGGGTGGCGCGACCGCGCCATGGGTGCGGCCCGTGGCCTTGACCACAGCACCACCACCCCACCACCCCCCCCGGCCCACCCCGAAAACCGCGCATCAGCCCAGGTCAGCACCCCCTCCCCCCAGCCCACCGCCCCGCACCCCCCGCGTCCGCATGACAGATCGAAGCTGTCCGCTATGCGGACAACCCCCTTCCCCCGCCGACCCCATCTGCTTTACTTGCCGACATGACCACGACGAGCAGCCGCACCCTTGCGACCGAGGCGATCACCACGCCCGGTGCTCGTTGTATGTGTCGAATGTGCGCCTTCTGAGGGCCCCTGCCTGTACCTCGCGCCCCGAAGTGAGACCGCGCCGCCGAGCGTGCCGCTGACCGCGGCCCGCCGTCGCCCCGCGCACGCGCCGAACCGACCGAACCCCGACCGGATGCCCTCCCAGGCGCCCCGGCCCCCGGACGTGCCGCGCTCCCACCAGAAAACCCGGAAGACGAACGCCCCGTGCCCGGCGAGGACGCTCGCCCCGCACTCGACAGTGACGGACATCCCAGTGATCACCACAACGGGCCTCACCAAGGTCTACCGCTCGCGAGGACGCGAGGTCACCGCCCTGGACGGCGTGGACCTCCATGTCAGAGAGGGCGAGGTGTACGGCGTCATCGGCCAGAGCGGCGCCGGAAAGTCCTCGCTCATCCGCTGCGTCAACCTCCTGGAGCGCCCCACCTCCGGCACCGTGACCGTGGACGGCCAGGACCTCACCGCACTCGCCGGGCGCGGACCGCGCGCGGGCAAGCAGCTGCGTGAGGCCCGCAGCCGCATCGGCATGGTCTTCCAGCACTTCAATCTGCTCTCCTCCCGCACCGTGCGGGAGAACGTCGAGCTGCCGCTGGAGATCCTCGGCCACTCCGGGAGCGACCGTTCCCGCAAGGCCCTGGAACTCCTCGACCTGGTCGGGCTCTCCGACAAGGCCAAGGCGTACCCCAGCCAGCTCTCCGGCGGCCAGAAGCAGCGCGTCGGCATCGCCCGCGCACTCGCCGGGGACCCCAAGGTCCTCCTCTCCGACGAGGCGACCAGCGCACTCGACCCGGAGACCACCCGCTCCATCCTCCAGCTGCTGCGCGACCTCAACCGGCGCCTCGGGCTGACCGTTCTGCTCATCACCCATGAGATGGACGTCGTCAAGACGGTCTGCGACTCCGCCGCCCTGATGGAGGGCGGACGGATCATCGAGTCCGGCACCGTCAGCGAGCTGCTGGCCACCCCCGGCTCGGAGCTGGCCGCCGCGCTCTTCCCGGTGAGCGGCGACGCCTCCGGCGACGACCGCACGGTCGTGGACGTCACCTTCCACGGCGACGCCGCCACCCAGCCGGTGATCTCCCAGCTCTCCCGTACCTACAACATCGACATCTCGATCCTGGGTGCCGCGATGGACACCGTCGGCGGCCTCCAGGTCGGCCGGATGCGGATCGAGCTGCCCGGCCGCTTCGAGGAGAACGTCGTCCCGATCGGGTTCCTGCGCGAGCGGGGCCTCCAGGTCGAGGTCGCCGACACGGTGACCCCGCCCCCGGCCGCCGCCGCTCCCGCGGCCCCCGCCCCCGCCGCCACCTCCACCGTTGCCAAGGAAGGTGCCAAGTGACCTGGTCGGAGATGCAGCCGCTGCTGGAGCAGGCCTGTTGGGACACGCTCTACATGGTCGGCTGGTCCGGTGTCATCGCCGTGGTCGGAGGGCTCCCCCTGGGCATCCTCCTCGTCCTCACCGACCGGGGCGGGCTGCTGGGCAACCCCCTGGTCAACAAGGTGACCGGTCAGCTCGTCAACATCACCCGGTCGATGCCGTTCATCATCCTCATGGTCGCCCTGCTCCCCTTCACCAAGGCGATCACCGGCACCACCATCGGCCGCGAGGGCGCGATCGTGCCGCTCGCGATCGGCGCCATACCGTTCTTCGCCCGGCTGGTCGAGACCGCCGTGCGCGAGGTGGACGGCGGGCTCGTCGAGGCCGTGCAGTCGATGGGCGGCAGCACCTGGACCGTCGTCCGGAAGGTACTCGTCCCCGAGTCGCTGCCCTCGCTGATCGCGGGCGCCACCACCACCGTCGTGGCCCTGATCGGCTACTCGGCGATGGCGGGCACCGTCGGCGCCGGCGGACTCGGTGACATCGCCACCCGCTACGGCTACATGCGCTTCGAGACCGAGCTGATGTGGATCACGGTGGCGATCCTCGCCGTCGTCATCTCCGTCATCCAGTTCGCGGGCGACTGGGCCGCCCTGAGCCTGCACCGCCGCGGGCGCGGCGGCTCGGCCCCCCGGCTGCGGCTCCTCCGGGCCCGCACAAAGGACCTTCCGCAGCCGAGGACCGCCCTGGACAGCGCCGAGGCCACCGCCGTCGGCCTGCCGTACCCCCGCTCCGACTCGGAGCGCGCCAAGTCCCTCTGAACCAGCCCCACCCGGGGCGCACCACCGCACCACTCATGGAGAAAGGCACTTTTCGTGCGTAACACCGCCAAGATCACCACCGCTGTCCTCGCCGCCGGAGCCCTCACCCTCGGCCTCTCGGCCTGCGGCTCCGACTCCGGCTCCGACTCGAAGGACTCCGCGCTCATCGTCGCCGCCACGTCCGTCCCGCACGCCGAGATCCTCGGCTACGTCAAGGACAACCTGGCCGCGAAGGAGGACCTCAAGCTGGAGGTCAAGGAGTTCACCGAATACGTGACGCCCAACACGGCGACCCAGAGCGGCGAGGTGGGTGCGAACTTCTTCCAGCACAAGCCGTACCTCGACGACTTCAACAAGAAGAACGGCACGACCATCGTGCCCGTGACCACCGTGCACCTGGAGCCGCTGGGCCTCTACTCCAACAAGGCCGACAAGCTCGCCGACCTCAAGGACGGCGCCACGGTCGCCGTGCCCAACGACACCACCAACGAGGCCCGCGCCCTCAAGCTGCTGGAGGAGAACGGCCTCATCGAGCTGAAGGCCGGCGCGGGCAACGAGGCCACGCCCAAGGACATCGTCAAGAACCCGAAGAAGCTCACCTTCAAGGAGCTGGAGGCGGCCCAGGTGCCGCGCGCCCTCGACGAGGTCGACGCCGCGGTCATCAACGGCAACTACGCCGTCGAGGCGAAGCTCAGCCCCAAGAAGGACTCCCTCGTCCTCGAATCCGCGACGGACAACCCGTACGGCAACTTCCTCGCCGTGAAGAAGGGGAACGAGAAGGACGAGCGGGTCGTGAAGCTCGGCAAGCTGCTCAACTCGCCCGAGGTGAAGAAGTTCATCGAGGACGAGTACGACGGCTCGGTCATCGCCGCCTTCTGAGCCCCGCTCCCGGCACACTCCACCGCCGGGGCCCCGCCCGCCCCACCGGGTGCGCGGGGCCCCCGGCTCCGGGACACCCCGGGCCCCAAGCGCGGGACCCTGTGGTGCGGTTCGCCCGGCCCATGCTGCATGCTGGGTTTTTCGGCAGGCCCCTGGTTACGGAGCGGCGCATGACTTCCACCTTCCCGGACGTGTCCATCAGCACGGAGCGGTTGGTGCTGCGCCCCTTCGAGGAGTCCGACATCCCGGCGTACACCGAGATGATGAACGACGACCAGGTCACCTCCTGGACCACCGCGCCCCATCCGTACATCAACGCCCACGCCCGCGACTGGGTCCGCAGGCTCGCCCCCGCCGAACGGCTCAGCGGCCGGGGCATCGCCCTGGCCGTCACCGAGTTCCTCACCCAGCGGCTGGTCGGCACCGTGAGCCTCACCCACACCAACTGGCGCACCCGTGCCACCGAGGCCGCCTATGTCACCGCGCCGTGGGCACGCGGCGAGGGGTACGCCACCGAATCGCTGCTCGCCACCGCCAAGTGGCTCTTCCGCGATCAGCGCTTCGAGCGGCTGGAGCTGCGCACCGCCGCCGGCAACACCGCGGGCCAGCAGGTGGCGCAGAAGACCGGCGCGATCAGCGAGGGAGTGCTGCGCAACGCCTGGATAGCGCGGACCCAGACGGCCGACGGCGGATGGGCCCGGATTCGCACCGATCTGATCGTCTGGAGTCTGCTGCCCGAGGATCTGGAGGGCGGCACGGAGGAGATGGCGGAGTTCGGCTACTCCTCCTTCACCGAACTGCGCTGAACCCTCCTGGGCTGAACCCCCACCGGGCCGCACCGGTCCGTGCCGACCGGCCCGGCCGCGCCGTCCCGCCCCGTCCCGTCCCCCACACTGCACCGCACCGCCTCCGCGCCCCCGCGACCGCACCACCCCGCCCGGCCCCTCCCGCCCGGGAACCCGCCGCCCGCGAGGGCCCGGACCGACCGGAAGCCGGCGGTCCACTGGCGCCGGCCGGTCCGAACTGATTCAGTGGGGCCCCACGCCGGGTACCCTCACCCTGGCCGCGTCCGCCGGCCCTCCACCCCACCTGCGACAACACCAGGGAGACTGACGACGATGGCCGACCGCGTCACGGTGATCGGCTGGGACGGCTCGCCCCTCACCGCCGCGGCCACCTCCGCACTCTCCGCCGCGACGCTCGTCGCCGGAGCGGCCCACCATCTCGCTCTCCCCGAAGTGCCCGGGAGCGCCGAGCGCATCCGCCTCGGCAGCGTCGATCTCGCCGCCCGCCGGATCGCCGGCCACCGGGGCACCGCCGTCGTCCTCGCCGACGGGGACCCCGGCTTCTTCGGAGTCGTCCGCACGCTGCGCGCCCCGGAGCACGGCCTGGAGGTCGAGGTCGTCCCCGCCGTCTCCTCGGTGGCCACCGCCTTCGCCCGCGCCGGCATGCCCTGGGACGACGCCCAGGTCGTCGTGGCCCACCCCCGCACCCTGCGCCGCGCCGTCAATGTCTGCCGCGCCCACCCCAAGGTCGCCGTCCTCACCTCCCCGGGCGCGGGCCCCGCCGAGCTGGCCCTGCTGCTCGAAGGCGTCCACCGCACCTTCGTCATCTGCGAGGAACTGGGCACAAGCCGCGAGCAGATCTCCGTCCTCACCTCGGACAAGGCCGCCGACCACGTCTGGCGCGACCCCAATGTGGTGATCGTCATCGGCGGCCAGGCCGGCCCGGCGGCGACCGCGGGCGGAGGCTGGATCGCCGGCCGCGCCACCGGCACCCCGCCCGGGGTACGCGGCTGGGCACTGCCCTCCCGGGCCCCCGGCTCCCCGGCGCCCGGCGAGGGCGAGTCGGAGCCCCTGCGCGCCGTCCAACTGGCCCGCCTCGGGCCCCGTACCGGCGATCTGGTCTGGGACATCGGCTCCGGCAGCGGCGCCTTCGCCGCCGACGCGGCCCGCTTCGGCGCCGCCGTGCTCGCCGTCGACGCCGACCTGGAGGCCTGCGCCCGCACCGACGCCACCGCCCGCCGCGCGGGTGTGCAGATCCAGGTGGTCCACGGAAGCGCCCCCCATGTACTGGAGCGGCTGCCCGAACCCGATGTGGTACGGATCGGGGGCGGGGGAGCCACCGTGGTCACCGCCTGCACGGACCGCCGCCCCGAACGCATCGTCGCCCACGCCTCCACCCGTGACGAGGCGGAGGCGATCGGCGCCGCGCTCTCCGGCGGCGGCTACACCGTCGAATGCGCGCTGCTCCAGAGCGTGGAGCTCGATCCGGGGGGCTGGGAGGAGCGCGAGCGGTCCGTTGTCTTCCTGCTCTCCGGGAGGCAGCCGGAGCGCGCCCCGTGACCCCGTCTGTCGGTGGCGCCAGGTAGGCTGACCGACCGTTGTACCGCACCCCGGCCGTTGTCGCCTCGTTCGCCGACACCGGGGAGAACCGGAAAGTCAGTGTCGCTTTGGCTCCGGTATGTGGTACGTCGTAGCCGGGGCCGCGCAGCGTGGCGCAGCCCACAGCGGACCATGGCGGATCTCCCTGTCGTGGCCGTGAACGGCCGCGAGAATGCTTGGAGTCCGTGGGGCGATCGTGCCGCGTGGCGCACGCGCTCGTTCTAGTCGACGGGCGCCCGCCCGCGCCACGGCCTGCCGTCGGGGGCGATGGGCGAAGGATTCACAAACGATGGGCGAGGGGTACGCATGACTGACACCGGCCAGATCCCGGGCGACGGGCAGCCGGGGAACGCAGGCGTGGTGGAGCAGCAGCAGCCGGGCATGCCCGGCCCTGACGCGTACACCTTCCTGGACCCCTCGCCGCAAGCCCCCGAAGAGGACGATCTGCTGCTGATGCCGAGCGCGCAGGGGGCGTGGAGCGACCCCCAGATCGTGCCGCCGGTCCCGCAGCCGGCGCAGCCGCTTCCGCGGCCCTTGCCCCAGCAGCCGGACCCGCAGTCGCAGCCGCAGGCCGTGGCGCAGGAGTTCCCGCCGCGGCCCGAGCCCGTGGCGCCGGACACGGTCCCCGCGCCGGAGCTGGCCGCGCCGACCGATCTGGGGGCTCCGGAGCACGCGGCGGCGGCACCGGGGATACCGCCCGTCGCGGACGCCGCGGCGGCCGGGCAGCCCGCGCCGGCTGCCGCCCCGCCGGTCTCCGCGACCGCCGAGGAGCAGCCCGGCGCCGAGGCGCCGGTGCAGACGCCGGCCGCGCCCGAGGCCCCGGTGGAGCAGCCCGCCGCCGTGTTCCCGCCGACGTCCTCGACTCCGACCCCGCCGCCGGCCAGGCGCCCGCTGCACATGGGCCCGCCGCTGCCCGACACCTCGGGCGGAGTGGTGCGTTCCCTCGCGGACCGGGGTCCGGCGGGCGCACCGCCGCACCCGCTGACCGTGCCGAGCGTCCCCGGCCCCGAGTACCTCGACACCCCGCGCGAGGAGCCGGTGAGCGCCCTGCCGGTGCAGCCCGCGGTGGAGATCCCGCCCCAGGCCGGCGCCCCGTGGGACAGCCTGCCGCCGCAGCAGCCCGAGCCGGCCGCGCCCGAGGCCCCGGTGCGGGCCGAGCCGGTGGAGGCTCCGGTGGAGCCGGTTGTCGCCGAGACGCCCGAGCCCGAGCAGCCCGAGGCGGAGGCACCGGCACCCGAGCCGGCGCCGGAGCCTGTCGAGGCCGTGGAGCCCGCGGCGGAGCTGCCGGCCGAGGTGGCTGCTGCTCCCGAGGCCCCGGAGGCCCCCGAAGCCCCCGGGAGCCCCGAGCCCGCACCGGTCGCCGGGGTGGCCGCCGAGCAGGCCGAGCCGCCCGTGGCCGAGCCCGCGCCGGTCGCGGAGGCTCTCGAGCCCGGGCTTGAGGCCGACCCCGAGGCCGTTGAGGTTCCCCCGGCCCCGGAGGCTCCCGAAGCCGCCGAGGTGGCCGAGGTCCCCGAGGTCGTGGAAGCGACGGAGCAGCCCGAGCCGGTACAGACCGTCCAGGCCGTCGAGACCACGGAGGTCACGGAGGCCACGGAGGCCACGGAGGCCGTCGACACCGTCCAGGCCGTCGCGATCGCTGAGGCGGTTGAGACCGTCCAGCCGGTGGTCGCGGAGCAGCCCGCCCCCGCCCCCGTACCGGTGATGGAACCCGCGCCCGCGTCCGAGCCGCCCGCCGCCGAGCCGGCGCCCGCCCCCGCTCAGGTGGTGGCGCCGGAACCGGCCCCCGTGCCCGCGGCCGTCGTCGAGCCCGAGCCGGAACCGGTCCCCGTGCCCGTGGCCGTCGTCGAGCCCGAGCCCGAGCCCGAGCCGGAGCCGGAGCAGGCACCCGAGCCGGAGCCGGAGCAGGCACCCGAGCCGCAGCAGGAGCCCGTCCCCGCGCCGGAATCCGCCCCCGTCTCCACGCCCGAGCCCGTCTCCGCGCCCGAGCCCGCCCCGGTCGCCGCCCCCGCCCCGCCCCCCGTCCCCGACCCGGTCGCGGCGGCCCCCGCCCGGAGCGCGCCCGCGCCCGGGTACGACGACGCCGAGCGCGAGGCCGTGCTCCGGGTGATGCGTGAGCGCCGGGACATCCGCAACGGCTTCCGCAGCGACCCCATCCCGCACGAGATCCTGCTGCGGGTCCTGGAAGCCGCCCACACGGCACCGAGCGTCGGCCACTCGCAGCCCTGGGACTTCGTCGTCATCCGCTCCGCCGAGACCCGGCGGACGATGCACGAGCTCGCCCAGCGCCAGCGCGACGCCTACGCGAAGTCGCTGCCGAAGGGCCGGGCGAAGCAGTTCAAGGAACTGAAGATCGAGGCGATCCTCGAAACCCCGGTCAATATCGTCGTCACCGCCGACCCGACGCGGGGCGGCCGGCACACCCTGGGCCGGCACAGCCAGCCGCAGATGGCGCCCTACTCCTCCGCCCTCGCGGTCGAGAACCTCTGGCTCGCCGCCCGTGCCGAGGGCCTGGGCGTGGGCTGGGTGAGCTTCTTCGACGAGCGCGAGATGGTCCGTGCGCTGGGGCTGCCCGAGCACCTCGAAGTCGTGGCGTATCTGTGCGTCGGTTACGTCGACGAGTTCCCCGAGGACCCCGAGCTGATGCAGTCGGGCTGGTCCAAGCGCCGCCCGCTGTCCTGGGTCGTCCACGAGGAGACCTACGGCCGCCGCGCGCTGCCCGGTGAGGAGCCGCACGACCTCCTCAAGGAGACGGTCGCCAACATCCGCCCGCTGGACGCCAAGGCGCTCGGCGAGGCGTGGGAGCGGCAGAAGCGGATGACCAAGCCGGCCGGGGCACTGGGCATGCTGGAGATCATCTCCGCACAGCTCAGCGGGCTCTCCCGGATGTGCCCGCCGCCGATCCCGGAGCCCGCGGCCGTGGCGATCTTCGCCGGGGACCACGGGGTGCACGCCCAGGGCGTCACGGCGTGGCCCCAGGAGGTCACCGCCCAGATGGTGGCGAACTTCCTCGGCGGGGGCGCGGTGTGCAACGCCTTCGCCAACCAGGTCGGGGCGGAGGTCTGCGTCATCGATGTCGGCGTCGCCGCCGACCTCCCGCCCGGCCCCGGACTGCTTCCGCGCAAGGTCCGCGCGGGCACGGCCGACTTCACCACGGGCCCGGCGCTGAGCCGGGAGGAGGCGCTCCAGGCGATCGAGGTCGGCATCGAGACCGCGCGCGATCTGGTGGCCGCGGGGAACAAGGCCCTGCTCACCGGGGAGATGGGGATCGCGAACACCACGGTGTCGTCGGCGCTGATCTCCGTGTACACGGGGATCGACCCCGGGGAGATCACCGGGCGGGGCACCGGGATCAACGACGAGATGCACGCCCGCAAGGTCGATGTGGTCCGCCGGGCGCTGGAGCTCCACGCGCCGGACCCGGCCGACCCGGTCGGCGTCCTGGCCGCAATCGGCGGGCTGGAGCACGCGGCGATGGTCGGGCTGATCCTGGGCGGCGCGTCACTGCGCACGCCGGTGCTGCTGGACGGGGTCTCGGCGGGCGCGGCGGCACTGGTGGCGCGGGCGATCGCCCCGGAGGCACTGGCGGCGTGCATCGCGGGGCACCGCAGCGCGGAGCCGGGGCATGTGGCGGCCCTGAACAAGCTGGGGCTGCGGCCGCTGGTGGATCTGGATCTGAGGCTGGGGGAGGGGACGGGGGCGCTGCTGGCGCTGCCGGTGGTGCAGAGTGCCGCGCGGGCGATGCACGAGGTAGCGACGTTCGACTCGGCCGGCGTCACCGAGAAGTAGCCCTCCGGGCCGGAGAGCCCGGGAGTCCTCCGGCCCGTCGGGCGTCGAGGGCGGCCCCCGGGCCACGGGCGCCCGGGCGCCTGCGGGACGGCGGCCGGCCCCCGGGCAGCCGCGCGGGCATCCGAGGTGCGGGGAGCCCGACCGGTTCAGGGTCCTCGCGCACAGGGTCCGTCCTCGAACTCCCCCGGAGCCGCCGCTGGGAGGTGCCCCCGGACGGGCTGGGTTTTCCCGCTCTGTCCGTGGACGCCGGACGGGCCGGGTTTCTCGCGCGGGCTCGGGATTCCCCGGGCTGTGGCAGGGGGCCGCAGGGTGGCCCCTCGGGAGGGGTGGGCGCGGGCGCACCGTAAAGTTGGAGGCGGCCGAGAGGGCCGGTTTCACCTGCCGCTTCGTCGGCGCAGCGCACCCCGAGGAGCCCCACCCCCATGGTCGATCACCCCGCCTACCCCGTAGGTCTCCGCCTCTCCGGGCGCCGCGTCGTCGTCATCGGCGGGGGACAGGTCGCCCAGCGCAGGCTCCCCGCCCTGATCGCCGCGGGCGCGGACATCGTCCTGGTGTCGCCGTCCGCCACCCCCTCCGTGGAGGCGATGGCCACCGGCGGCGAGATCCGCTGGGAGCGCCGCCGCTACACCCGGGGCGACCTCGAAGGCGCCTGGTACGTCCTCATCGCCACCACCGACGCGGACGCCAACACCCGCGCCTCCGCCGAGGCCGAGCAGGCCCGCGTCTGGTGCGTGCGTTCCGACGACGCCGACGCCGCCACCGCGTGGACCCCGGCGAGCGGGCGCTCCGAGGGCGTCACCGTCGCTGTTCTCACCGCGGGCCCGGACGGCCGCGACCCCCGCAGGGCCGCCGCCGTCCGTGACGCCATCGTGGAGGGCCTGCACAACGGCGCGATCGCCGCCCCCCACCACCGTACGAGAACCACGGGCGTCGCCCTCGTCGGCGGCGGACCCGGCGACCCCGACCTGATCACGGTCCGGGGCCGCCGTCTCCTCGCCGAGGCGGATGTGGTGATCGCGGACCGGCTCGGCCCCCGCGACCTCCTCGCGGAGCTGCCCCCGCACGTCGAGGTGATCGACGCCGCCAAGATCCCGTACGGCCGCTTCATGGCCCAGGAGGCCATCAACGCCGCCCTGATCGAGCACGCGAAGGCCGGCAAGGCGGTCGTCCGGCTCAAGGGCGGCGACCCCTTCGTCTTCGGCCGGGGCATGGAGGAGGCCGAGGCGCTCGCCGAGGCCGGTATCCCCTGCACCGTCGTCCCCGGCATCTCCAGCTCCATCAGCGTGCCCGCGGCGGCCGGCATCCCGGTCACCCACCGCGGCGTCGCCCATGAGTTCACCGTCGTCAGCGGCCATGTCGCCCCGGACGACGACCGCTCCCTCGTCGACTGGCCCGCGCTGGCCCGGCTGCGCGGCACGCTGGTCGTGCTGATGGGCGTCGACAAGATCGGCGCCATCGCCCGGACCCTGGTGGCGAACGGGCGCGCCCCGCACACCCCGGTCGCGCTGATCCAGGAGGGCACCACCGCCGCCCAGCGGCGGGTGGACGCGACGCTCGCGACGGTCGCCGACACGGTAGTCGCCGAGGAGGTGCGCCCCCCGGCGGTCATCGTCATCGGCGAGGTCGTCACCGTCGGCCGCCCGGCCACCGGCTGACCCCGGCCCCCGCCCCGCCCCCGCGCCGGCATTGGCACCCCACCCAGGAGAAGGCAGTATCACCCTGTGGCTGATCTCATCACCATCGAGGACCCCGACGACCCGCGCCTGCACGACTACACCGGTCTGACCGATGTCGAGCTGCGCCGCCGGCGCGAACCCGCCGAGGGTCTCTTCATCGCCGAGGGCGAGAAGGTCATCCGGCGCGCCGGGGAAGCCGGCTACGCGATGCGGTCGATGCTTCTCTCCGCCAAGTGGGTCGACGCCATGCGGGACGTCATCGACGAGCTGCCGGCGCCGGTCTACGCGGTGACCCCGGAGCTGGCCGAGCGCGTCACCGGCTACCACGTGCACCGGGGCGCGCTCGCCTCCATGCAGCGCAAGCCCCTGCCCACCGCGGCCGAACTGCTCACCACGGCCCGCCGTGTGGCCGTCATGGAGTCCGTCAACGACCACACCAACATCGGCGCGATCTTCCGCAGCGCCGCCGCGCTCGGCATGGACGCCGTCCTGCTCTCCCCGGACTGCGCCGACCCGCTCTACCGCCGCTCGGTGAAGGTCTCGATGGGCGCCGTCTTCTCCGTGCCGTACGCCCGGCTGGACGGCTGGCCCAAGGGCCTGGAGACGGTACGGGAGGCGGGGTTCCGGCTGCTCGCGCTCACCCCGCACGAGAAGGCCACCCCGATCGACGAGGCGGCACCGCACCGGCTGGACCGGGTCGCGCTGATGCTCGGCGCGGAGGGCGACGGGCTGTCGCCCCGGGCGCTGATGGCGGCCGACGAGTGGGTCCGTATCCCGATGGCCCACGGCGTCGACTCGCTCAATGTGGGCGCGGCGGCGGCCGTGGCCTTCTACGCGGTCACCACCGGCCGCCCCCAGGACTAGGTCGTCTCTTCCGGATCGTGCCGGGCTCGCGAGCCCCGGCACCGCGCCTCGCCGCGTTGTCGTCGGTCGCCGGCGCTCCGCGTGGGCTCCGTCCTCCGCCCTGCGATCCACGGCACCGGACCCCGCTCACCGGTCCGGCCCGATCCGAAAGAAACTCCCTAGAGCTGCTGCGCGGCGGCGATGCCCAGCGCCACGATCAGGGTCACCACGACGAAGACCACGATCCGCTGCCGCAGCAGCCTCGGGTTCGCGGGCCGCAGCCCGGACGAGGTCGTACGGACTCCGGAGCCCGTACCGGAACCCTGACGGCCCTTGGCGCGCCCCTTGGCCCGGCCGGCGGGCCGCTGCCGCTGGGGCCGGGAGCCGCCGGTACGCGACCCTCCGGTACGGGACGGCTGTGAGCGCGGCCCGGACCCCCCGGCCGTCCGGCGGCCGTCCGGCCGCTCCATCCGCTCGGTGCGCTCCAGCCGGTCCCCCCGCTCCGGGTAGCGCGCGGTGGGCCGTTCGGCCTCGATCCGCTCCCGCTGGGCCGGCGGCCTGCCCTCCGGCAGCCCCTGGGCCTCACGGGCGGCGATCTCCTTGAGCCGCATGGAGAGCTGAAGGGTGCTGGGGCGTTCCTCGGGGTCCTTCGCGAGACAGGCCCGCAGCAGCGGGGCCAGCGCGTCGGGCACTCCGTGGAGCTGCGGCTCCTCGTGCACCACCCGGTAGAGCATGACCTCGGACCCGCCGTGCCCGAAGGGGGAGTCCGCGGTCGCCGCGTAGGCGAGGGTGGCACCGAGGGCGAAGACATCCGTCGCCGGGGTGACGGCGACCCCGCGCACCTGCTCGGGGGCGAGGAAGCCGGGGGAGCCCACCGCCGTCCCGACATGGGTGAGCGTGCTGGCGCCGGTGGCCCAGGCGATGCCGAAGTCGATGATCCGGGGGCCCTTGGGGGAGAGCAGGATGTTCGAGGGCTTCAGATCCCGGTGGACGACCCCGGCCTCGTGCACCGCGACCAGTCCCTCGGAGAGGGCGGCGCCGATGGCGGCGACCTCGGCCGCCCGGAGCACCCCGTCCTCGGCCACCCGGTCGTGGAGCGAGGGCCCGGGGACGTACTGGGTGGCGAACCAGGGGCGCTCCGCCTCCAGGTCGGCCGCCACCAGCCGGGCGGTGCAGCCGCCCCGGATGCGCCGTGCCGCCGAGACCTCACGGGCGAACCGGGACCGGAACTCCTGGTCCTCGGCGAGATCCGGGCGGATCACCTTCAGCGCGACCCGCTGGCCGCGCCGGTCGGAGCCCAGATAGACGACACCCATCCCGCCGGCGCCGAGCCGCCGGTGCAGCCGGAACGAGCCGACGACACGCGGGTCCTCGCGCCGGAGCCGCATCATCGCCATGACCGTCCCCTACCTGGGGGTGGGGCCTGCCCACCCCCCTGCCTGCGGCGGGAGGAGGCCCCGCCCCTGCTGAACGGGTGGGAAGGCCCACCCCGCTGCCTGATCGTCCGTTTTTGCCGTGGCACAGCTTACGTACCCCTGCCCCGGTGCGCTCATAGGCCGCGCCCTCGGGGCCGGGTCGATTGTCGGTGCCGGCCGGACGCCCCGAAGTGCCGCCGGGGGGAGCGAGATCCGGCCGGGGTGGCCGGAGCCCGCCGCCAACGGATGCTGATCACAGGGGGATTGACCGGCGGCCGGGGGAGCGGAGGGGCCGGTACCGGGTGGGTGCGACACCACGCGTACGGACGAAGTCATGGCAAGCCGGACGGGGTGCCGGGCGGGTGGCGCACGGCGGGGGAGGGGGGCGGACGTGAGGGAAGTCACCCGCGCGGGGCCGTTCGGGCCGCCCACCGGGCATTCCCTCCGGGAAGACCCCAATACCGGGGCCCCTCTCTCCACCCAGGGGAGTACATCGAGGGGTGACGGCTCATCCTCCGGGAGGCCCGTCAATCGGTACGCGGGCATGACGTGGTGGCCCCGGTGAGTACCTAGTGTTGAGGTCAAGCGGCGGGTGCAGCACTCGTCCCCCGAGGTCAGGCACCCGCCGCTGTTTCATACGACAGGAGAGGAACCATGGCGGACACGGCAACGCGGACGATCATCCGCACGCAAGGACGCAGGGCTTCGACCGCGTTCGGCGCCCGCCGGTCCGGGCAGCGCCACCCCCTGGTGGCGACGGCCATGGTCCTTCCCCTGGCGACCCTGCTGGTGGTCGTCTTCGGCGGCTGGGAGGCAGTGGTCACACAAGCGTCGTCCGTGGGCGTGATGCTGGGGCGCTGAGCGGCGCCCCGGACCCGGAAGAGCGGTCCGGGTCGGGGACATCCGGCCAACAACCCCGTGGGGACGGGGGTGCGGCGGACGGCAAGCAATGGCCGGTCAGCTGGGGAGCTGACCGGCCATCGCGCTGCCCGCACCCGTACACCCACCCGGACCGGCGCTCGGACCGACTGGTCCCCGCCACCCGTGTACGGCTCGGCCGGCCTCCGCACCGACATCCCGACCACGTGTCGTGGGTGATCACCGGCACCCGTGAGCACGCGCCGTGCAGGTCGTCGCCGACAGCGCGTGAGCACGGACTGCGGGACGTCACCGGGCACTGTGAGCGCGGGGCTCGGCGTTGTCACCGGCAGTGCGACCACGCAGGGTGTGTCGTCATCGGCAGCACGGGCGCGGGCTGTGGGGTTCTCACTCACGCTCCGATCACGCGTCGGCGGGTGGTCACCGGGCACTGTGAGCGCGCGGCTCGGCATCGTCACCGGCAGTGCGACCACGCAGTGTGTGTTGTCAGCGGCAGAGCGACCACGGGCCGCAGGCCGACACCGGCACCCCGAGCATGCGCCGCAGGCCGTCACCGGCACCCGTGAGCACGCGGCTCAGTGTCCTCACCGGCGGCGCTGCCACGCACCGTGCGACCCACCCCCAGCACGGGCCGTGGGGGCTCTCACCCAGACCCCCGACCACACGTCGTGCGATCCACCTCCCAGCACCGGCCGTGGGCCGTCGCCGGCACCGACACGGCACCCAACCCACCCCGAGCTGCCGCGCTCGGCCGGGCCCGGCCCAGCCCCGTCCGAACCGGCCGGCCCGCCCGGCCCACCCCCCGGCGCTGCGCATAGGCTCCGGCGGGTACGACATCGCGCCCCGGGGGAGTCATGTGAGCACAGCCGTCATCGCCGCACTCGCCGGAGCGGCCCGGGCCGCCGCGCACCCGGGTGGCCTCCCCGGGGACTGTCCGGACTGCCGGTCGCCCGAGGCGGTCGTCCTCGCGGACCGGGACGGCGGAGTGGTCGTGCGCCACGGCCGGGCCGTCGCCAAGGCCCACGCGCCCGGTACCGACCCCGTGGGACACCGCGTCCGGCTCGCGGTCTCCGGCCACCCCCTGCTCGCGGGGACTCTGCTGCCGCCGCTTCCGCCCGCCGGCGCCCCGGAGGCCGCGGGCCGCCCCGTCACCCTCTGGCCGTACGGGGTGCCCGTCGACCCGGCGGACCCCGGCGCCGCGCCCTGGGAGGCGGCGGCGGGGCTGCTCGCCCGGCTCCATCTGACCGGCCCCGGCGCCCTGCCCGGTCCGCTGCCGCCGATGCGCGGCCCCGCCAAGGTGGCGCGGGCGCTGACCCGGATGCGGGCGGCGCCGGGGGCGCCCCCGGCGGCCGTCGCCGCCGTCGAGCGGGCCGGCGCGCTGCTGCCCGCCTGGGCCCGGGGGGAGTCCCCCGCGCCCCCGGCCGGCTTCCTCTGCCACGGCGATCTCCACCTCGGCCAGCTCGTCCGGCACCCGGCGCCCGCCGGCCCCTGGCTGCTGATCGACATCGACGATCTGGGGCTCGGCGACCCGGCCTGGGATCTGGCGCGCCCGGCGGCCTGGTTCGCTGCGGGGCTGCTGGCTCCGGAGGTCTGGCAGCGGTTCCTCGGCGCGTACACGGCCGCGCGGGGCCCCGCGGTGGCCGCGGCCGGCGACCCGTGGGAGCGGCTCGACCTGCCGGCCCGGGCGCTCACCGTGCAGACCGCCGCGCTCGCGCTGGCGAGGGCGGCGGCCGAGGAGCGCGCGCCGGACGAGGTCGACGGGGCGGTGATCGACGCCTGTGCCCGAATCGCTTCCCTCTCGGGCGAGTTGGCGGGCGGTCATCCGTCGTAGGCTGCTGTCGTCCGCCGCGATCATGCGGGCGGGACCGATCGACCGGCGAGGAGCTGAGTACGGCCATGCAGTGTCCCAAGTGCCACGCACCGATGCACACCTACAACCGCAACGGCGTTCAGATCGAGCAGTGCAGCGGCTGCCGGGGGATATTCCTCGACTACGGCGAGCTGGAGTCCCTGACCCGGCTGGAGGCCCAGTGGAACCAGCAGGCTCCGCCGCCCGCCCCGCCCGCCCCGGCTCCCGCCCCGCAGGCGTACCCGGCCCCTCCGGCACCCGCGTGGGGCGCCCCGCAGCACGGCGCACCCCACGGCGGCCACGGTCACGGCAGCCATGGCCATGGCGGGCACGGCCATGGAGGCCACGGCCATCACAACCGGGGCTTCGGCCGGATGCTCTTCTCCTCCTGAGCTACCCGGAGCACCCGTGGAACGACGAATCCCCCGGCCGTCGGGACGGCCGGGGGATTCGGGCGGTGGTGCGCGATACTGGGATTGAACCAGTGACCTCTTCCGTGTCAGGGAAGCGCTCTCCCGCTGAGCTAATCGCGCGGGGTTCCCGGACCGAGGACCGGGGCTGTACTGCCGGTGGTGCTGTGCCGCACCGTGCGGTGCGTGTGCGTGCGCGATACTGGGATTGAACCAGTGACCTCTTCCGTGTCAGGGAAGCGCTCTCCCGCTGAGCTAATCGCGCCGGGCTCCCGGACCGAGGACCGGGTTCGAATCCTCGCGGATTCAGTGGACGATACTGGGATTGAACCAGTGACCTCTTCCGTGTCAGGGAAGCGCTCTCCCGCTGAGCTAATCGTCCTTGGAGGTGGAGACGGGATTTGAACCCGTGTAGACGGCTTTGCAGGCCGTTGCCTCGCCTCTCGGCCACTCCACCCGGAGTGCGGGGGTTCGGGAAAAGATCCCCCACTTCGAGCGGACGACGAGATTCGAACTCGCGACCCTCACCTTGGCAAGGTGATGCTCTACCAACTGAGCCACGTCCGCTTGTCTGTTTCCGTTCCGCTGGCGCGTCCCGGCGACGTGTTGAACTCTAGCGGATTCCTGAGCCAGCACAAAAACGCGTTTCCGCAGCGTGCTGACGTGTGTTCGCCCCGCAGCGGGCGGAGCGCCGTCCGCCGCCGGGCCATCCGCGCCGGTCATAGACTCGGCAGCGTGCATGACCTCGTTCCTCTCGCCCGCTTCGGGCGGCTTGTCGCCACCGGCCTCCGGGATGTCACCAGCGACCCCGAAGCTCTTGACTCGTCCGGCTTCTGGGCTGTCGCCGCCGACTTCGAAGGGGCTCTGACCTGCGCCCGCTTCCAGGACGTCCGTACCGAACCGGTCCCGGCGCCCGTGCCCGGGCGCTGGCGCGGACCCGCCACGGGCGAGTGGACGTCATCGCTGGACCGGGCCGGCTACACCGCGGGCGTCCGGCGCGTCCGGGAGCACATCGCGGCCGGGGAGGTCTATCAGGCCAACCTCTGCCGGGTGCTCTCCGCCCCGCTGCCCGCGGCGGACACCGCCGACATCGACGCGCTGACCGCGCTGCTGGCGCGCGGCAACCCGGCCCCCTACGCGGGAACGATCCGCCTGCCCGCCCACGGGGTGGAGATCGCCACGGCCTCGCCCGAGCTGTATCTGCGGCGCACGGACTCCGTGATCGAGTCGGGTCCGATCAAGGGCACCGGCCGCACCGCCGGGGATCTGCTCGCCAAGGACCACGCCGAGAACGTCATGATCGTGGACCTGGTCCGCAACGACCTGGGCCGGGTCTGCGCCACCGGGACCGTGAGCGTGCCCCGGCTCTGCGCGGTCGAGGCCCACCCGGGCCTGGTCCATCTCGTCTCGACCGTACGGGGCGAACTGGGCCCCAAGGAGGGGTGGCGGCAGCTCCTGGACGCCACCTTCCCGCCCGGCTCGGTCACCGGAGCCCCCAAATCCGCCGCGCTGAAGATCATCGAAGCGCTGGAGACGGCGCCCCGGGGGCCGTACTGCGGGGGCGTCGGCTGGGTGGACGCCGACCGCCGCACGGCGGAGCTGGCCGTCGGCATACGCACCTTCTGGATCGACCGGGCCCCCGGCGCGGGAGCGGTTCTGCGGTTCGGCACCGGCGCCGGGATCACCTGGGGCTCCGACCCCGACCGGGAGTGGGACGAGACCGAGCTGAAGGCGTCCCGGCTGCTCGCGATAGCGTCGGCCCAGGACAGCGGCGCGCACAGCGCGTACGCCGCCGACAGCGCGGGCGGATGACGACAGCGGAGGGATCAGCCAGATGAAGCTTTGGGTCAACGGCGGACTCAGGGACGCGGACGATGCCCGGGTCTCGGTGCTCGACCACGGCCTCACGGTCGGGGACGGCGTCTTCGAGACCCTGAAGACGGTGGACGGCCGGCCCTTCGCGCTCACCCTGCACCTGGAGCGGCTGACCCGCTCGGCGCTGGGCCTCGGGCTGCCGGAGCCCGACCACGACGAGGTCCGCCGCGCCTGCGCCGCCGTGCTGGAGGCCAATCCGCTGCCGCGCGGCCGGCTCCGCGTCACGTGCACCGGCGGACTCTCCCCGCTCGGCTCCGAGCGCGGCACCGCCACACCCACCCTGGTCGTCGCGCACGCCCCGACCCCGGCCCGCCCCGACACCACCGCCGTGGTCACCGTCCCCTGGACGCGCAATGAGCGCGGCGCGGTGACCGGCCTGAAGACCACCTCGTACGCGGAGAACGTGGTCGCGCTCGCCAGGGCGGCGGGACAGGGCGCGTCCGAGGCCCTGATGGCCAACACGGTGGGACGGCTCTGCGAGGGCACCGGTTCCAATGTCTTCGTCGTCGTCGACGGCGAGCTGCACACCCCGCCCGTCTCCTCCGGCTGTCTGGCGGGCATCACCCGTGCCCTGGCCGTGGAGTGGACCGGCGCCCGGGAGACCGATCTGCCCTTCGACGTCCTGGAGCGGGCGGATGAGGTCTTCCTCACCTCCAGCCTGCGCGATGTCCAGGCGGTGCGCCGGGTCGACGGCCGGGAACTGCCGGGCGCTCCGGGCCCGGTGACCGCCAAGGCCATGCGGATCTTCGCCGAGCGAGCCGCCGCCGACCCGGACCCGGTGTCCGCCCGCTCCTGAGCCGCCGCCCCCGCCGGACCCTGCCCCGTGCCCCCTGTCCCCGGCCCCGCTTCCGTGAAATCGCGTGACGTGCGGCCGTCCAGCAGGTACAACACCCCTGATGACCACCACCCTGCGGCCGTCCGGGCCGCTTCAGCGGACGGCGGACGGCGGACGCTCGCGCGGCTACGAGGTCTGTGACAACAGCCGCCCCGTCGGCTCGGTCGAGATCGCCTCACTCCCCTCGGTCGAAGCGGGCTGCGGCACCGTGCGCGGCCTGCGGATCGCGGAGTCCGACCGCCGCAGGGGCCGGGGAACCGTCGCCGCGCTCGCCGCCGAGGAGGTGCTGCGCGGCTGGGGGTGCACCCAGGTCCAGGTGTCCGTACCGCCGGACGCGACCGCCGCGGCACGGCTCACCACCGCGCTCGGCTACACCGAGCGCAGCCGCACCATGGTCAAGCACCTCCCCGAGGCCCCGCCGGCGCTGCCCGACGGGGCCTCGGCGCGCCCCATGACCGCCGACGAGTTCGCGGTGTGGTGGGAGGAGGGCCTCCAGGGCTATGCCCGGAGCTGGGCCGAGCGCGGACTGACCCCCGCCGCGGCACGGGCCAAGGCCGAGGCCGACCGGAGCGCCGGACTGCCAGGGGGGCGGGCCACGCCCGGGGTCCGGCTGGAGGTGCTGGAGTACGCGGGGGAGCCGGCCGGCCATCTCTACCTCGGCCGCCGGGAGCTGCTCCCCGGCGAGCACGCCGCCTATGTGTACGACATCGAGGTGTACGGCGAACGGCGCGGCCGGGGACACGGCCGGGCGCTGATGCTGCACGCGGAGCGGTGTGCGCTGGCGGCCGGGGAGCGCCGGATCGGGCTGCATGTCTTCGCGGGCAATGAGCCGGCGCTCGGGCTCTACGCCTCGCTCGGTTACCGGACGACCGCCGTCCACTCCTTCAAGCACCTGCTGTAGCCGCGGCCCCCGCCCCCGCCCGGGGCCGCCCGCCCGCCGCAATTCCGTTGTTCCCGGAGGGCCTTGGGGCCTACGGTGCTCCAAGAAGGCGAACTTTGGTGCGGTAATCGAACATTCGATGCGTGGAGGCGTTGTGGTGGCACGGAACGGCTGGGATCTGATCGTGGTGGGCGCCGGGTCCTCGGGAGCGGTGCTCGCCGCCCGCTCGGCCGCGCGGGGCAAGCGGGTGCTGCTCCTCGAAGCGGGCCCGGACTACCGGTCCGCGCGGATGCCCGAGGTGTGGCGCTCGCCGAATCCGATGCGCGCCCTGCTCGACCCGGCCGCCGCCGGGGAGCTGATCTGGCCCGGCCTGCTCGCCACCCGCACCGAGCGGCAGGCCCCGGCGCCGTTCTGGCGGGGCCGGGGAGCGGGCGGCAGCTCCGCCGTCAACGGCCAGATAGCCATCCGGCCGCCGATGGCGGACTTCGAGGAGTGGGCGCGCGCCGGCTGCACGGGCTGGTCGCCCGAGGACGTACTGCCCTACTTCGCGAAGCTGGAGGACGACGAGGAGTACGGCGACACCCCCCACCACGGGCGCGGGGGTCCCATCCCCGTCCACCGCACACCCCGCGAGCGGTGGGGCGCGGTGGACACCGCCCTGGACCGCGCGGCCCACCGCGCCGGGCACGGCCGGGCCCCCGATGTGAACGCCCCCGGGGCGACGGGCGTCTCGCCCTACCCGGTCAACTCGCGCGCGGGCCGCCGGGTGTCGGTCAACGACGCCTATCTGGAACCGGCGCGGGAGCTGCCGGGGCTCACCGTCCGGGGCGGGGCGCTGGTCGACCGGGTGCTGATCTCCGGCGGCCGGGCCACCGGCGTCCAGGCGCTGGTGGACGGCGGCCTCGTGAGGGAGTACGCGGATCTCGTGGTCCTGAGCGCCGGAGCCGTCCACACCCCGGCGGTCCTCCAGCGCTCCGGCGTCGGCCCGGCCGGGGTGCTGCGGCGGCTGGGGATCGAGGTGCTGGCCGATCTGCCGGTCGGCCGGGGGCTCCAGGACCATCCGGTGGTGTTCGTCGGGATTCCGCTGACCGGGGAGTCGGCGGTCCGGACACCCGACGACCGGCACACCAATGTCTGTGTCCGCTACACCAGCTCCGGCCCGGACGCCCGGGAGAACGACATGATGATCACCGCCGGGAACCAGAACGTGCTGGCGATGGAGGTCGCCGAACTCCACTTCGGCGCGGGCGCCTTCGGGGTCTGGGTCAACCAGGTCCACTCCCGGGGGACCGTGGAGCTGGTCTCCGCCGACCCGGAGGCCCACCCGGAGGTGCACGAGCGGATGCTCTCCGACGCGCGGGACCTCGCCCGGCTCCGCACCGGGGTCAGGGAGGTGCTGGAGCTGGCCCGGGGCCCGGAGGTCGCGGCCATCGCCGCCGGGGCGCCCGACCGGCTCAACGCCGCCCTGCTCGCCGCCGTCGACGACGACGCCCTGCTGGACCGCCATCTGCTCGCCACCGCGTCCGACGCGCAGCACGCCACCAGCACCTGCCGGATGGGTGACCCCTCGGACCCCGGCACCGTGGTCGGCCCCGACTGCCGGGTGCTCGGGATCGAGGGGCTCCGGGTCGTCGACGCCTCGGTCTTCCCGGCCGTGCCGAGGGCCAACACCCATCTGGCGGCCGTGATGGCGGGCGAGCTGATGGCCGACCGGCTGGACTGAGAAGGCGCTAGAGCAACTGCTCGCGCAGCTCGCTCGCGGCGTCGTTGAGCAGGGAGAGCACCGCGCCGTGCATGGTCTCCGGGGCGATCCGCTCGACCGTGCAGCCCACGTGCAGGGCCGCGACCACCCGCCCGTCGCGCCGCCGCAGCGGCACGGCGATCGAGTGGGAGCCCATCTCCACATCGTGGGCGACATAGCTGAAGCCGTCCTCGCGGATGCGCGCGAGGACGGCCTCGGGCGGCAGGGGGGCGGCGGTGCGCTTGCCGGGGGCCGGGTGCGCGAGGAGGACCTTGCCGAGGGACGAGATGGCGGCGGGGGTGCGGTAGCCGATGTCGCTGCCCACCGCGATCAGCCGGTGGGGTACGGCACGGGCGACGATCAGCGCGTCCGCGCCGTCGAGCACCGCCACCGAGCAGGCCTCGCCCAGCTCGCCGGAGATCCGGTCGCAGACGGGCTGGAGCACGGCGGCGACGGGGCTGGAGTTCAGATAGCCGGCGGCGAGCCGCAGCACCCGCGGGGTCAGCTCGTAGGAGCGGCCGTCGGCCGCCAGATATCCGAGGTGCTCCAGGGTGAGGACGGCCCGGCGCACGGTGGCCCGGGAGAGGCCCAGCTCGCGGGCGAGCTCGGCCTGGGTGAAGCGGGGGCGGCCGGCGCCGAAGGCGGAGAGCACGGTGAGCCCTCGGGCCAGGGCCTCGGAGAAGTCGGCCGCGCCGGCCCCGCCGGGCAGCCGCCGCTGCCGCCGCGCCTCACTGTCCCCGTCCGCCAGCCGCCCCATCCCGCCACCCCGTCGACTCGCCCCGCCTGTTGCGCGGAGGGTATCCAGCGCACAGGTGTGCGTCAATCGAACCGCTCGCGCCCGCGAGGCCCGGGGCCGCGCGCGTCGGCCCGGGCGGCCCCACTCTCACCGGCCCGGCTCCGCCGGTGTTCGAGGCGCACCTTCCGGCGCCGCCGGTGCTTGAGGCGCGGGGGTCCGGGGGCGGCCCCGACGGTGGCCCGCGGGGTGCGGGTTGCCCGTGGCGCGGGGTCGGTTCTCAAGCTCCCCCGGAGCTGCCTCTGGGAGGTGCTCCCGGACGGGCTGGGAGTGCCCGGTGCGGGTTGCCCGTGGCGCGGGGTCCGTCCTCAAGTTCCCCCGGAGCTGCCTCTGGGAGGTGCCCCAGGCCGGCTGGAAGTGTCCGGTGGCCTTCCCTGTGGCACGGATGCCGTCCTCGGGCGTTGGCCCGAGGTCAGCTCGGCAGCAGGCTGTCCGCGATCGCCTCGATCCGGGCCCGCAGGCCCTCCTGGCTCACCCCGCCGTCCAGGCGCTCCCCACCGATCACATACGTGGGCGTCCCCGTCACCCCGAGCGCCTTCCCCTCCGCCTGGTCGGCGTCGACCAGCAGCAGATGCCGCCCGTCGATCAGCGCGGTGTCGAACTCCTCAGCGTCCAGCCCCAGTTCCCCCGCCGTCTCCAGCAGCACCGGCTCCCCCCGCTCCCGCAGCTCGTCCACCCGGGCGAGCAGTGCCTCGTAGTACTCCCGGCCCTTCCCCTGGTCCACCGCCTCCTCGGCGGCCTGCGCGGCGGCGTAGGAGTGCTTGTTCTTCTCCAGTGGGAAGTGCCGCAGCCGTACCTCCATCCGGTCGCCGTAGCGCTCGCGCAGCACGCGGACATCGTCGAGGGCGGTGAGGCAGTCGGGGCACGAGAGGTCGCACCAGACGTCGAGGACGACGGCGCGGTCGGTGGGGGAGTCGCTCATGGAACCAGTCTCCCAGCCCGCCGCACCCCCGCCCAACCGGCCCGGGACCCCCTCCCCGGACAGGACCTGAGGATGATCCTTTCCCCGAGATATCCCTGAGGTGATACGGGGCCGTGGCCCGCACCCCGCGGCTCGGTGCAGGATGGAAGGGACGTAACCGCACATGCCCGCCACAGCCTGGAGGACCGGATGATTGCCGAGACCATAGGTGCAGCGGTGTCGGCGGCCGGTTTGGGCATCGCCGGGATCACGGCGTACCGCCGGCGCTTCCTCACCGCCGCCCGGATCGCCGCCTACGCCCTCGTCCCCCTGGGCCTGGTGCTCACCGGCGCCGTGGAGTGGGCCGTGAACACCGCCTTCAGCCCCACGGCCTGGATCGGCTTCGGTCTGCTGGGCGGCGCCTGGGCGCTCTTCATGACCACCCGCGCGGTGGAACGGCGCTCGGGTACCAGCCGCAAGGAGCGCAGGGCCGCCGCCAAGGCCGCCCGGCGCGATCCGGTCGCCCCCGCCGCCTCCAAGCCCTCGCTCGGCCGGGGCGGTGCCCCCGCCGCCAAGCCCGCCTCCTCCGGCGCCGGTGACGACTTCAGTGATATCGAGGCGATCCTCAAGAAGCACGGCATCTGAGCCGCGGGCGCCCGGGAGGTCCCGGGGCGGAACACGACAGTGTGATGAACTCCCCTCGCCGCGGCGCGTGTTGCCGGTTCACCGGGGCGCGGGCTGCGTCATCATCGCCCCGAGATGCTCGATACCTCCAGCGGCGACGCCCCCGCACCCACGAATGAGCCGGACGAGCCGCGAGGCTGTCTCTTCGCGCTCTCCCAGCCACCCTTGATGATCTTCCTTACGGTGATTGGAGTGCTGCTCCTCATGGCGGCCGTCCACGATCTCTTCCTCCTGTGAGGCGCCGGCGGTTCTCAGCCGGCCGCTTCCCTCCGGCGCGCCCGGTACGCGGCCACATGCAGCCGGTTCCCGCAGGTGCGGCTGGAGCAGTAGCGGCGCGAGCGATTGCGCGAGAGATCGACGAAGGCGCGCCCGCAGTCCGGTGCCTCGCAGCGCCGCAGCCGCTCCTGCTCGCCCGCGACGACGATGAACGCCAGCGCCATCCCGCCGTCCGCCGCGAGATGGTCGGCGACCGAGGCGCCCGGCGCGAAGTAATGCACATGCCAGTCGTAGCCGTCGTGGTCGGTCAGCTGGGGGGTGGTGCCCGCCGACGCCACCAGTTCGTTGAGCAGTTCCGCCGCCACCGCGCTGTCGGCCGCCGCGAACACCTCCGCGAACCGGGACCTGACCTCCCGTACCGCTTTCAGATCCCGCTGGCTCAACTCACCCACATCGCTGATGTTGTGCCGGGATACGAATTCGGCCAGCGCGGAGAGATCCGTCAACCCATCGGCCTGATCGTCGTCCGGTGCGGTGTTCACCAGATCGATGACCGCCTCAAGGGCATATCTGGTGTCGTGGGGGATCAGCACGATTCGCTCCCTGGCCTGCTTGCGGGCCGGTGCCCGCCGAATTGCGCTGACTCTAGCGGCTCGTGCCTATGCGTATCGGCGCCGTCACCGCGCTGGAATGCGCGATGACGGCGCCGAAGGGTCCGCCCTATGTGGTTGTCCGCCTCAAGGGGCTGTTCGCCGGATGAGGCTGTCCGCGCGGCGCCGTCTCCCCGAGTAGGACGGCGCCGTGCAGCTCTCGGCCTGGCTCAGCTCTCGGCCAGGATGTGCGAGAGCTCCGTGTCGAGATCGAAGTGACGATGCTCGGTGCCCGGTGGCACCGCGGCGTCGGTCCGCTTGAGGAACGACTCCAGGGCCCGCGCCGGGGCCTCAAGCAGGGCTTCGCCCTCCGGGGAGCTCAGCGCGATGCAGACGACTCCCTGGCCATGGCTGCGTGATGGCCAGACGCGGACGTCGCCCGTGCCTGTGGGCCGGTGCAGGCCCTCCGCGAGAAGGTCGCGGGCGAAGACCCATTCGACCGTCTCCTCGGCTCCGGTGTGGAAGGTGGCGTGCACGGCATAGGGATCGGCCGTGTCATACCGCAGGCCCGCGGGTACAGGCAGTGAAGACTCGCTCGATACAACGAGGCGCAGGTGCAGCTCGCAGCTGACCGTGGTGTTCATAAGCGCCAGGGCCTTTCGCTCAGTGTGCGCTCGGGGATTCGCACGTCGGCGAAATCGACATGCCACCTACGGTGCCGTTGTAAACCCCTCTGAGGGATTTGGGTGTCTTTAGGTACCCCTAACGGCGGAGTGATTGTTCGTCCGCAGGGACCATTCCGGTGACTGCGGAACGTCGGGTAGATTTGCTGGTATGAACACGGGGAGTAACGGCACGGAGGTCGCGGTGGCGGCTGATGACATCAAGCCGGGGCCGGGCGAACGGGCCGGGCAGCCGAAGTCGGCCGACAGTGGACTTGTGGACGGTGAGAAACCGCTCGGTTCCCGTGCGCCGGCCTTCGTCAAGGCGCGCCGGACCCTGCATCTGAGCTGGCAGGTCGGTGTCTTCGTGGTCGGCCTCGCGGTCGTCTCCGCGGGGGTGGCCATGCTGGTGCTGCCGGGGCCCGGCTGGGTGGTGATCTTCGCCGGTATGGCGATCTGGGCGACCGAGTTCGTCTGGGCCCAGCTGGTGCTGCGCTGGACCAAGCGCAAGGTGAGCGAGGCGGCACAGCGGGCGCTCGACCCGAGGGTGCGGCGGCGGAACATCATCCTCACCAGCGTCGGCGGGGTGATCTGCGCGGCCCTGGCCGCGGTCTACCTCTGGAAGTTCGGCATCGCCCTGCCGTGGAAGATCGATTCCTAGCCCGAAAAGGGTCCGGGGCACCCGCTGACATGGGGTAATGTTGGCGCTGCGCCCGGGCGATTAGCTCAGCGGGAGAGCGCTTCGTTCACACCGAAGAGGTCACTGGTTCGATCCCAGTATCGCCCACATGTTCGAGGGTGGAGCAGTTCGCGAAAGCGACCGGCTCCACCCTCGTTTCGTCCACCGTCGCACGCAGGGCCCCGGGAGCACCGTCCCCGGGGCCCTGCGTGTGTCCGCCCGGCCCGCCTGGCCCGCCCGGGGTGCCGGGGCGGGCCCCGGCCCGGCCCGCTGTCTGTCAGCGCAGCCGGCCCAGGCCCTCCCGCACCCTGCGCGCGTCCCGCAGCCGCTGCTCGTAGGTCGCGCCGACCGCCAGCAGCAGCGCCCCGGCGAGCGCGGGCGGCAGCCAGCGGGGCAGCGCGTCGACGACCTGGACCACATACGGCGCCAGCTCGTGCAGCGCCACCAGCGCCAGCACCACCGCACCCGTCAGCAGCGGGGCCTGGAGCCGCCGCCGGGCGCCGACGAGCGTCACCGCCAGCGCGGCGAGCCCCAGCAGCAGCGGGCGCACCCAGTGGGAGTCCCCCCAGACCAGCAGCAGGCTCGGCACCATCGTGACGCCGAGACCGGGCCCGTACGCCGTCCACGACGACGCCCGCGGGTCCCGGCGGCGCCGCAGAGCGCCCAGCGCCAGCGCCGGGATGGTCACGGGCAGTGAGTACGCCTCCGGGACCGCCACCCCCGAGACCGCCAGCCGCGCCCAGGCGGCCAGGACGAACAGCACCCCGGCGACCGGGGCGGCGACCCGGCGCCGCTCGGGCCGCACCGCCGTGCCCGCGGCGATCACCCCGCCCAGCGAGAGCACCAGGGCGAGCACCGGGAGCCGGCCATGGGCGAGGACCACCGCGAGCAGGCCCGCCGAGGCACCGGCCCACTCCAGGGGGAGGCCGACGGGGTGGCGGGCGGCCCGGGCGCCGAGCACCGCCGTCACCGCCGGTACCGCGAGCAGCAGCAGCCCGGCGTGGTGCGGTGCGAGATCCGCCGCGCGGGCACCCGCCAGGAGCAGGGCGGCCGCGGCCGCGACGGCGGTGCAGCCGAGCACGGCCCGTACGGCGTTCCCGGCGCGCGAGACCACCGAGGCGCCCGCCGACACCGCCAGCAGGGCGCCCAGCACCGCGAAGGTCGCCGGGCGGCTCGCGAGCGCCAGGGCCGTCACACTCGCGGCCCCCGCCAGACCACAGCCCAGCGCGACCGCGACGGCCTCCCGGGAGGCCGCCCGGACCGCGGTGACCGCGAGGACGCCGACCGTCAGCGGCAGGTGGTACGCCACCGTGGCGGCATGCCCCGCGTCGAACGCGGCCGGCACCGCGAACAGCCCGCCCCACGCCACCACCGCTCCCGCGCCGCGCACCCTCGCCGGAACAGCGGGCCACGGCCCCGGGCGCCGGCCGAGCGCCAGCGGCACCGCCGCCACCAGCAGCACCACCAACGGGACCGCCGCCGGATACACCGCGGGCAGTCCGGCGCCCAGCGCCTCACGCGCACCCGGTGCCGCGCCGGACCAGACCGCGGGCGGGGCCACCAGCGGACCCGTCAGAGCGAGCGCCACCAGGGGCAGCGCCCAGAGCAGGGCCAGCGCGTGGACCGCCGCGGCCGCGCCGGCCAGCCCCGGCACCACCCCGCGCGGTGCCGCCGCCCGCACCCGGGGCAGCGACACGGCGCCCAGGAGCGCCACCGCGCCCGGCAGATACCCCGGCACCGCCCAGCCGGCCGGGACCACCGTCCGGACCGGTCCGCCGGCCGCCGTCACCAGCGCGAGCCCGGCGGCCACCGACAGCGCCACCGCGAGGGCGGGCGGCCGGCGGGCCGCGAACAGCGCCACCGCCGCCGCCGTCACGAGCAGCGCGGCGGGGGCCGCCGCCGCGCCGGGGGAGTGCGCGGACAGCGACTGGAACGCGCCGATGAGCAGCGCCGGACCCCCCGTCACCGCCAGACCGGCCGCCGCGCACCGGCGTATCAGCGGGCTTGTCGCCCGCACCACGAGCACCGCGTCGAACGCGGCCGTCCCCAGCAGCGCCCACTCCGGCGGCAGTGTCACCTCGGGCGACACCGACCACAGCACCAGCGGCAGTTGCGCCGCGGCCACCGAGGCGATCAGCGGCGGGCGCAGCCGACCGGCCGCGAGCCCGTACGCCGCCCAGAGCGCGGCCAGCACCGCCGCCGCCCCCGCCGTGTACGCCAGGGGGTCCGTTCCGGCCAGGGCGACCCGGCGCAGGGCGTACGCGTCCAGCACCGTCAGCGCCAGGGCGAGCCCGGCCACCGCCTCCGCCGTGGACCGCAGCCGCCGCCTCAGGAGCACGGCCGGCGCCAGCCCCGCCGCGAGGGTCACGGTCCCCAGGACGGCGGCCCGTCCGCCGATCCCCAGATGCCCCCAGCCGACCGCGGTGAAGGCGACGGCGGCGATGGTCAGCAGCAGCCCGCCGAGGATGAGCAGCACATTCTGCGCCCCGGGACCGGAGGTCTCGGCGGGGCGGGTGGTGGCCCGGGCCCCGGCGCCGGCCGCCGGCGGGCGCGCTTGGGTGAGCAGCCGGGCCCGGCGGGTCAGCAGCAGTGCCCTGCGGGCGTCGAGCCGCACCAGCTCATGGTCGAGCAGGGCCAGTTCCTCGGCCGGCGGGAGGGAGGGCGGAGGGTTTGTCATGGCCGGATTGTGGTCCCCGGGAGGCGCCGGGGGGATGGGCGCGGATACTCAGACCGCGTGTGAGTAGGCGCCGTGCGCCCGGCCGGGCGCAGACTTGGGCCATGAACCGGTCCCACTACCGCTTCCGCTCGGTCTGGGAGCTGACCGCGCCCCCTGGCGCCGTGTTCACCGCCCTCGCCCGGGCGGAGGAGTACCCGCTCTGGTGGCCCCAGATCCGTGAGGCGACGCGGCTCGGCCCGGACCGGGGCACGGTGCGTGTCCGCTCCTTCCTCCCGTACGAACTCCGGGTCACCGTCGGCACGCTGCGCCACGACCCGGCGGCCCGGGTGCTGGAGGCCCGCCTCACCGGGGACATGGAGGGCTGGGCGCGCTGGACGCTGACGCCGCACCACGCCGGCACCCGTGCGGTGTACGAGCAGGAGGTGGAGGTCCGCAGGCCGCTGCTGCGGAGGCTGGGGCCGCTCTGCAGGCCGGTGTTCCGCGCGAACCACGCGGTGATGATGAGGGCGGGGAGGAGGGGGCTCGAGGCGTGGGTGGGGGGATTTGGAGCGGGGGGTGGGGGGACTGTATGGTTCAGTGCGTTCCCGGGCGATTAGCTCAGTGGGAGAGCGCTTCGTTCACACCGAAGAGGTCACTGGTTCGAACCCAGTATCGCCCACCGGGAAAGGCCGGTCCGTCTGCTCGACGGACCGGCCTTCACGTTTCCCGCCCACGGGCGGCCGTCCCGCCCTCGATCTCCCGGAGCCATCTCCACGAGGTGCCCCCTCGGACGGGCTGGGCTGCTCGGTCTCGACGGGGACCCTGGCTACCGCAGCCCGCCGGCGTTCGAGCACACCCTGCCCCGCCTCGGGGCCGAGGCACGAAATCCGGCTTCGCCGGCGTTTGAGAGCGGGGGTTCGGGGGCCGGCCCCCGACCGTGGCCCGCAGCGTGCGGGGCCCTGCGGCACAGGGTCCGTCCTCGAGCGCCGGACGGGCTGGGTTTGCTCGGGTTACCTGTGGTGCGGGGTCCGTCCTCAAACGCCGGACGGGCTGGTTTGCTTGGGTTACCTGTGGTGCGGGGTCCGTCCTCGAGCGCCGGACGGGCTGGAGTCGCTCGGGTTGTCCGTGGCACAGGGTCCGTCCTCGAGCGCCGGACGGGCTGGGTTTGCTCGGGTTGCGCGTTGAGCGGGGGTCGTCCTCAATCTCCCCCTGAGCTGACTCCGGGAGGTCCCCCCGGACGGTTCGGGATTGCCCGGGTTACCCGTGGGGCGGGTGAGGCGGGGTCAGACGCCCGAGGGGCTGAGGGTGGTGGGGCGGAGGGGCCAGGAGGGGTCCACCGGTTCCGGCGTGCCGCCACGGGTGAACCAGGCCTGGAGCCCCCGCGCCTGCGCGGCATGCCACTCCTGCTGGAGCGAGTGCAGCTCCGGCGGCGTGAGCCGGTCCATCCTCGCCGCGAACCTCCTCCCCACCGCCCGCGTCACCTCCAGCGCCCCCAGCGCGTCCGCCGCCGCGTCATGCGCCCCCTCCAGCACCACCTCGTACTGCGCGCACAGATCCGCGAGCGTGCGGCGGCCCTTCCGGTAGCGGTCCAGCTGCCGGTCCAGCACCTTCGGGTCCAGCACGCACAGCGGCGTGTGCTGGAGCACCCGGCCCAGCGAGGAGGCGCGGTGCCGCCGCAGCTCCCGGTCGAGGACCGTCAGATCGAACGGCGCGTTCATCACCACGAGCGGACGCGACGCCGCGCACTGCTCCGCCAGCACCCGCCCGATCTCCTCCATCACCGGCGCCGGCCAGCGCCCGTTGCGCCGCAGATGGTCCTCGGTCAGCCCGTGCACCTCCGTCGAGGCGCGCGGCACCGGAATGCCCGGATTGACCAGCCAGCGGGTGGTGCGCGGCCGTCCGCCCGCGGAGTCCTGCACCACGATCGCCGCCGCCACGATCCGGTCCTCCTCGACATCGACCCCCGTCGTCTCGGTGTCGAAAGCGGCCAGCGGCCCGTCGTACCAGAGCGTCATCCCCGAACTCCCGTCCCCTGCCTGCCGGATGGCGTGATCCCTCGCCGAAGCGGTGATACCCGTGCCGTTTGCGCCGTACGCGGGGCGGTGACAACACAGATGACAGGTACCGCATCCGATGTCCCGTGCGGCGCCCGGCCCGGCCGGGCGCCCGGGAGCCGGCGCCGGCCGGAGCGGGAGGGAGCCCCTGATGCAGCCGCCCCATGACGACCTCTCCCGCGCGGCCCCGCCGGCCCCCGGCGCCCGGCACCCCGACCCGGCCGGTGTCGACCCCGTCGTCCTCTCGGCCCTGCTGGACCGGCACGGCTGGCGGCGGCGGGGCGGTACCGCCGGGCGGTGCGCCCGGTGGATGCCGCCCGGCCGGGCGCCGGGCGCCGGCAGCCTGCTCGTACCGGAGAGCCGCTCCTTCCCGGGCTCCGAGGACCTCCTCGGCGCGGCGCTCACCGCGCTGGCCCGCAGCGCGGTCCCCTCCGCGCGGGAGGTGCTCCTCGGTCTGACCGTCCCCAGCGACGAGATCCGCTGGCGGCGCGAGGTGCCGCAGCGGCCGGTGCCCGGCGCTGCCTGGGCCGTGGAGGAGCAGCTGCGCTCGGCGGCCCGGCAGCTGCTGATGGCGGGGGCGCTCGCGGCGCGCGGCCGGGCGGGCTACCACGGCGCGCGCCACCGGCGGCAGGCACAGGCATCGCTCGAAGGGGTGCTGGTCTCGCCCGCGCGCGGCGGGCGCACCCTCACCGCGTTCGTTCCGGCCGCGACCGCGCGCCCGGTCACGCTCCGGCTGCACCAGGCGCTGCGGGCGACCCGCGAGGCCCTCGACCAGCTGACCGCGACCGGCAGGATGGACGGCTTCGACGCGGCCGTGGCCCGGGGGGTGAGCCGGGAGCTGACCGAGGCGGTGATCGCGCTGATGCGCGGCTCGGAGGGGGTGCGCGCCGAGGTGGAGTGGGCCTCCGGCGCCGGCGCACCCGAGGGCTGCGCCGACGGCGGGGGCCCGCTGGCGTTCTCGCCGGCCGACCTGCCCGCGCTGCGCGAGGCGGGCGCCCGCTTTCTGCGGGAGGAGCCGTCGATGCCGGTCCGGATCACCGGTGAGGTGGTGCGGATGCGCCGCTCCGGTCCCGGTGGCGCGGGGACGGTGCGGCTGAGGGTGCTGGCCGGCGCGGAGGTGCCGTACGTCCGGGCGGCGCTGGAGCCGGAGGCGTACGCCACCGCCGGGCGGGCGCATCTGGCCGGGCTGCCGGTGCGGATGGCCGGCCGGCTGGAGAGCCGGGGCGGCTTCCGCCGGCTGACCGACGCCTCCGGGGTGGAGCACCTCCCCGCGGACACGGCCCCCGGCTGAGGGAGAGCCGGGTCCGGTTCCTCGTCACCGGCCGGGCAACCCTTTCGCGGAGGGGGCTCCGGGCTCGGTACGATTCAGGGGCGCCCGGTGCCCACCGGCGCGCACCCCCTCAGTCAGGAGAGACCGGTGTCAGACGTCCGTGTGATCATCCAACGCGATTCCGAGCGGGAAGAGCGCGTGGTGGCCACGGGCACGACGGCCGCCGAACTCTTCACCGGGGAGCGCACCGTCGTCGCCGCCCGGGTCGCGGGCGAGCTGAAGGACCTGGCGTACCCGGTCCGTGACGGCGAGGAGATCGAGCCCGTCGAGATCTCCTCCGAGGACGGCCTCAACATCCTCCGCCACTCCGCCGCGCACGTCATGGCGCAGGCGGTCCAGGAGCTGTTCCCCGAGGCGAAGCTCGGCATCGGCCCGCCGGTCAGGGACGGCTTCTACTACGACTTCGATGTCGCGCGGCCCTTCACCCCCGAGGACCTGAAGGCCGTCGAGAAGAAGATGCAGGAGATCCAGAAGCGCGGCCAGCGGTTCTCCCGCCGGGTGGTCAGCGACGAGGAGGCCCGCGCCGAGCTGGCCGACGAGCCGTACAAGCTGGAACTGATCGGGATCAAGGGCTCCGCCTCCAGCGACGACGGCGCGGACGTCGAGGTCGGCGCCGGTGAGCTGACGATCTACGACAACCTGGACGCCAGGACCGGCGAGCTGTGCTGGAAGGACCTCTGCCGGGGCCCGCACCTGCCGACCACCCGGAACATCCCGGCGTTCAAGCTGATGCGCAACGCCGCCGCGTACTGGCGCGGCAGCGAGAAGAACCCGATGCTCCAGCGGATCTACGGCACCGCCTGGCCCTCCAAGGAGGAGCTGAAGGCGCATCTGGAGTTCCTCGCCGAGGCCGAGAAGCGCGACCACCGCAAGCTCGGCAACGAGCTGGACCTGTTCTCCATCCCGGACGAGGTCGGCTCCGGCCTGGCCGTCTTCCACCCGCGCGGCGGCATCATCCGCCGGGTCATGGAGGACTACTCCCGCAAGCGGCACGAGGAGGAGGGGTACGAGTTCGTCTACTCCCCGCACGCCACCAAGGGCGCCCTCTTCGAGAAGAGCGGCCACCTGGACTGGTACGCGGACGGCATGTACCCCCCCATGCAGCTCGACGGTGGTACGGACTACTACCTCAAGCCCATGAACTGCCCGATGCACAACCTGATCTTCGACGCCCGGGGCCGCTCCTACCGTGAGCTGCCGCTGCGGATGTTCGAGTTCGGCACGGTCTACCGGTACGAGAAGTCCGGCGTCGTGCACGGTCTGACCCGGGCCCGCGGCTTCACCCAGGACGACGCGCACATCTACTGCACCCGCGAGCAGATGGCCGAGGAGCTGGACCGCACCCTCACCTTCGTCCTCAACCTCCTCCGCGACTACGGTCTGACCGACTTCTATCTGGAGCTGTCCACCAAGGACCCCGAGAAGTACGTCGGCTCGGACGAGGCCTGGGAGGAGGCCACCGAGGTGCTGCGCCAGGTGGCCGAGAAGCAGGGGCTCCCGCTGACCCCCGACCCGGGCGGCGCGGCCTTCTACGGCCCGAAGATCTCGGTGCAGGCGCGGGACGCGATCGGCCGGACCTGGCAGATGTCCACCGTCCAGCTCGACTTCAACCTGCCCGAGCGCTTCAACCTCGAATACACCGCGCCGGACGGCTCGCGCCAGCGGCCCGTCATGATCCACCGCGCGCTCTTCGGCTCGATCGAGCGGTTCTTCGCCGTGCTCCTGGAGCACTACGCGGGCGCGATGCCGCCGTGGCTGGCTCCGGTGCAGGCCGTCGGCATCCCGATCGGCGACGCGCACGTCGACTACCTCCAGGAGTTCGCGGCCGAGGCGCGGAAGCAGGGCCTGCGGGTGGAGGTCGACGCCTCCTCCGACCGGATGCAGAAGAAGATCCGCAACCACCAGAAGCTGAAGGTCCCCTTCATGATCATCGTCGGTGACGAGGACATGAACGCGGGCACGGTCTCCTTCCGCTACCGCGACGGCTCGCAGGAGAACGGCGTGCCGCGCGACGCGGCCCTGGCCAAGCTGGCCCAGGTGGTCCAGGACCGCGTCCAGGTCTGAGACCGCCTCCGGCGCCACCCCGGGTCCGGGACCGCGCAGGGCCCGCGTCCGGGTCCGGGATCGCGCCCGGGCCCGGGGCGGCCGGGTTCCGGGACCGGCTCCCGGACCGTGTCCGCCCGTCCCGGCCCCGGTGGCGGCAGTGCTCAGACGGCTCCCGGGGAACCCCCCGGGGGCCGTCGGTCCTCGTCCAGGGTGAAGGTCTGGATCAGCCACGAGGAGAACGATCCCGTGACCGCCCCCAACAGCGCCATCCCCCCGGCCATCATCCCCGTCGCCACCACCCGCCCCAGCGGGGTCACCGGTGTGATGTCGCCGTACCCGACCGTGGTGAGCGTTGAGCACGCCCACCACACGGAGTCCCCGAAGGTCACGATCGACGCCCCGGGCGCGCCGCGCTCCGCCGAGTAGACGGCGAGCGCGCCCGCGAAGCCCAGCAGCACCGCCGAGAGCCCCGCGTAGGCGATCACCCGCGCGTACAGGGACAGCCGCGCGTGTGCGCGGCGGTGCCGGACCGTCTCGTAGATCTGTACGATCCGCAGCGGGCGCAGCAGCGGCAGCAGCACCACGACCGCGTCCATGAGATGCCGGCGGAGATAGGCCGGGCCCTCCCCGCTGAGCCGCCAGCGCACCGCGTAGTCCACGGCGAAGAGCGCCCACACCGCGTAGGTCACCGTCAGCAGCGCGTCCTGCCACCCCCCGGGCAGACCGTGGGCCAGCACCCGTACCGCGTAGCAGGCGAGATAGAGCGCCGACGCGGCGAACAGCGGAATCTCCATGCGTCGGCGCCAGGCCCACAGCCTGCTCTCATCGTCCATCCGTCCAGCATCGCCGGGCCCGGCGGACCCCGCCCCCGGCGACACGCTCCGCAGGGGCGACGCCATATGCTGCACAGCATGACGAGTGACCCGGAGCAGCAGATGGGAGTGGGGACGCCCGACGCGTTTCAGCGCCTCTGGACGCCTCACCGGATGGCCTACATCCAAGGGGAGAACAAGCCGAGCGGGCCCGAGGCCGGTGACGGCTGCCCCTTCTGCTCCATCCCGGCCAAGTCCGACGAGGACGGGCTGGTGATCGCGCGCGGTTCGTCCGTCTACGCGGTGCTCAACCTCTATCCGTACAACGGCGGGCACCTGATGGTGGTCCCCTTCCGGCATGTCGCCGACTACACCGAGCTGAACGGCGCGGAGACCGCCGAGCTGGCGGACTTCACCAAGCGGGCGATGACCGCGCTGCGGACGGCGTCAGGGGCACACGGCTTCAATATCGGGATGAACCAGGGCATCTCCGCAGGTGCGGGGATCGCGGCCCATCTGCACCAGCACATCGTTCCGCGCTGGGGCGGGGACACCAACTTCATGCCGGTCGTCGGCCACACGAAGGTGCTGCCGCAGCTTCTCGCGGACACCAGGGCGATGCTGGCGGGCTCCTGGCCCACGGACTGAGCCGTCCCGTACGGAGAGCGCCCCCCGGCGACGGCCGGGGGGCGCTCTCCGTGCCGCGATCGCGGCGGCGGCTCAGGCGTCGTACAGATCCGCCTTCTTCGGCGCCGCGTCCTGCACCCCGCCGCTGACGGCCATCGACCGGCCGGCGAAGCGCGCGGTGTCCACGCCGTTCTCGTCCAGCACCCGCAGCGCGGCGGCGTGCGCCACCCGCAGGACGGGCGTGGCCGCGCGCATCGCGTCGTCGGCCATGAACCGGTGCCGCCAGGGCTTGTCCGCCCAGGGGTGCCGCAGCCCGAACGGCTCCGGCAGCACCAGCTTGCCGCCGAGGAACTCCAGCAGCGGCGGATACCAGGTCAGCGGCGCCCGCACCATCAGCCGCACCACCTCCCGCGCCTCCACCAGGGGCAGGGTGCGGGTCCGCGTCTCCCAGAAGCGCAGGGTCTTGCTCACCGTGACGGTCTTCGGCGAGGACTTGGTGGTGAAGAAGCCGTGCACCGGGCCGAGTGCGTGCCCGGTGACCTCCACGCGGAGGGTCTCGTGCAGCACCGTCACGGTGATCATCATCGTGATCACCAGCTGTCCGTCCCAGAGGGTGAACTGCACGCCCAGATAGTGGCGGTTGCCGCTGCCGAACTGCTGATGGTTGCAGATGCGCTGTATCTCATGGCCCTTGACCTGGAAGGACTCCACATCCGCGCCCTCCGGCCGGGAGACCGAGCCCGCGTTCTCGCCGACCGGCGAGACGATCCAGTGCTTGACCGAGGGAGCCGGGAAGCCGCCGGAATTCAGCGGGCCGCGCTCCAGCAGCTTCAGCTTGTCGTGGATCGCCCGTATGACATCCCAGCTCCGGAACTGGTTGATCTCCTTGCCCGGCTCCTTGGAGACCAGTTCCTCGGCCATCTGCCAGCTTCCCCAGCGGGTGCCCATGCCCAGTATTCCCTTGGGGCCGGCGTAGAAAGCCGAGTTGGCGTGCTGCTCGGCGGTGAGCTTCTCCAGGCTCTGCCGCAACTGCTCCCGCGCCGAGTCCTGCGGGCCGCCGGGGACCGTGTCGGGGATCTTGGCGCCGATGCCGCCGCCCGAGAGCAGCCCGTCCCAGCGGTCCCGCAGATCCTTCGCCGTGGACTCGCAGAGCCGCTTGGCCAGCAGCCACCCCACCACCGGGGCGATGATCATGCCCCGCAGATAGAAGGCCCAGAAACCGGCGAACGGCAGCCGGATCAGCAGCAGCAGCGCCAGCCCGCCGATCGCCAGCAGCAGGACCGTGCCCAGCGCGCCCGCCCGCTTGTTGGAGGCCCCGGCGATGGTGCGGCGCAACTGGAAGACGCCCATCCACAGCAGCATCCCGGGCAGGAAGAGCAGCCCGCAGACCGCCATGATCATGGTGAGCCTGGTGTCGCGCTCCTTGCGGATGTGGCTGGCGGCGAGACAGTGCTCGACCACGGTCTGCGGCTCCATGCCGAACGACTGGATCAGCGCGCCGCGCCCGCTTCCGAGCATCCGGTTCTGCACGGCCCGGGAGAACGCCTCACCGAGGTTCGGCTCGAAGAGCGAGAACTTGCCCTTCTTCACCTCCGACTTGTGCCACTCGCTGTTGGCGTCGAGGATCGCCTCGGCCGGGCTGTCGCGGTACGCCGCCGAGGCCAGCGCCTGTGTCGCCGCGGTCTGCCCCGCCGAGCCCATGAGCGGGACCTGTGCTCCGGGACTGAAATCGAAACTGTCGCTCGCCACTTACCGCCCCCAACATCGCCGCATTGTCGTCCGCTCTGCGGCCTGTTCCCAACTGCCGCGCCCCGCACACCTGCTGAGCTGGGCACCTCAGCGTATCCGGGCTGTGTCGTCCGCGTCACGGTACTTCCGTACCCGGCGGGAATTGCCGCCCGGCCCCCGGAGGGCCGGGCGGCGTCCTTCGGGGCACCGGCTTCCGCGGGTTTCCGCCCCGGGGTGTCAGACCCGGGCCCCGGTCCGCTCCCGCACCTTCTCCGCGACCTGCGGCGGCATCGCCTCATGACGGGCGTACGCACGGCTGAACCGGCCCGTGCCGTGCGAGATCGAACGCAGATCCACCGCGTACCGCCCGATCTCGATCTCCGGGACCTCGGCCCGGACGACGGTCCGGGACCCGGCGGCCTGTTCGGTGCCCACCACCCGGCCGCGCCGCCCCGACAGATCGCTCATCACCGGGCCCACGTACTCGTCCGGCACCAGCACCCGCACCTCGGCCACCGGCTCCAGGAGATGGATCGGGCAGCCGGCCGCCGCCTCGCGCAGCGCGAGCCCGCCCGCCGTCTGGAACGCGGCATCGGACGAGTCCACCGAGTGCGCCTTCCCGTCCCGCAGGGTGATCCGCACATCGACCAGCGGACAGCCGGCGGCGAGCCCGCGCGCCGCCTGGGCGCGCACCCCCTTCTCCACCGAGGGGATGAACTGCCGGGGCACCGCACCGCCCACCACCCGGTCCACGAACTCGATCCCGGACCCCGCGGGCAGCGGCTCCACCTCGATCTCACAGATCGCGTACTGCCCGTGTCCGCCGGACTGCTTCACATGGCGCCCCCGCCCGGCCGCCCGCTCGCCGAAGGTCTCCCGCAGCGACACCCGGTGCGGCACCACATCGACCCGGACGCCGTAGCGGCTGCGCAGCCGCTCCAGCGCGACATCGGCATGGGCCTCGCCCAGACACCAGAGCACCACCTGGCGCGTCGCCTGGTTCTGTTCGAGACGCATCGTCGGGTCCTCGGCGACCAGCCGGGCCAGCCCCTGGGAGAGCTTGTCCTCGTCCGCCTTGCTGTGCGCCTCGATGGCCAGCGGCAGCAGCGGGTCCGGCATCGTCCACGCCGCCATCAGCAGCGGATCGTCCTTCGCGGAGAGCGTGTCGCCGGTCTCCGCGCGGGACAGCTTGGCGACACAGGCGAGATCACCGGCGATGATCCGGTTGAGCGGGCGCTGATGCCTGCCGAAGGGGACGGAGAGCGCCCCGACCCGCTCGTCCACGTCGTGGTCCTCGTGGCCCCGGTCGGTGAGGCCGTGCCCGGAGACATGGACCGTCTCGTCCGGGCGCAGGGTGCCGGAGAAGACCCGTACCAGCGAGATGCGCCCGACATACGGATCGGAGGCCGTCTTGACGACCTCCGCCACCAGCGGCCCGTCCGGGTCGCAGCCCACGGCGGGCCGGGGCGCGCCCCGGGGCGTGGTGACGGGCGGGCACTCGGGCTCCAGCGGGGTCGGGAAGCCCCCGGTGATCAGCTCCAGCAGCTCCACCGTGCCCAGCCCCTGCCGGGCCCCCTCGGCGGCCGGCGCCGCGGCCAGCACCGGATGGAAGGCCCCGCGGGCGACGGCCTTCTCCAGATCGGCGATCAGCGTGCCGAGATCGATGTCCTCGCCGCCGAGATAGCGGTCCATCAGGGTCTCGTCCTCGCTCTCGGCGATGATCCCCTCGATCAGCCGGTTGCGGGCCTCCTCGATCAGCGGGGCCTGCTCCGGGCCGGGGGCGACCTCCTTCCGCTCCCCGGAGGAGTAGTCGAAGATCTTCCGGGAGAGCAGCCCCACCAGACCGGTGACCGGCGCGTGCCCGTCCGGGCCCGGGGTGCCGTACCGCGGCAGATGGAGCGGCAGCACCGCGTCGGCGTCGCCGCCGCCGAAGATGTCGGCGCAGACGGCGGTCAGCTCGTCGTACCCGGTGCGGGCGGTCTCCAGATGGGTGACCACGATCGCCCGGGGCATCCCCACCGCCGCGCACTCCTCCCACACCGCCCGGGTCGCGCCCGCCACCGCCTCGGCCTCCTGCGCCGCCGACACCACGAAGAGGGCCGCGTCCGCCGCCCGCAGACCGGCCCTCAGCTCCCCGACGAAGTCCGCGTACCCGGGGGTGTCCAGCAGGTTGATCTTGATTCCGCCCCACTCGACGGGCACCAGCGAGAGCTGTACGGAGCGCTGCTGCCGGTGCTCGATCTCGTCGTAGTCGGAGACCGTCCCGCCGTCCTCCACCCGGCCCGCCCGGTTCACCGCGCCGGAGGTGAGCGCGAGCGCCTCGGTCAGCGTCGTCTTTCCCGCACCGCTGTGGCCGACCAGCACCACATTCCGTATCGCGGAGGGCTGGTCGGCCGCCGTGGCCCTGCCGGCGGCCCCGGGGTGTGTGTTCGCTCTGTCGCCCATGATTCATGCCTCCCGATCGATCCGGTCGATTGCACCCAGTGCGCGGTGAGGAGATGAGGAGATACGGGCCGCGGGCGCGGGAACCCTCGCGTCCATGCCTCCGGACGGAGCCGCGGAGCCGAGGATGAGGCCCCGGACGGCGCCCGGGAGCACGCTCCGGTGCCGCCCGCGGTCGTCTTCTGTCCGAGCTTTCCAGCTTCCAGTCGTCTTTCGAGCTTTCCACTCCGCTCATGGTGCGTCCATATGCCGGACGGCACCGCGCGGACGGGACCACCCGCCCCGAGGGCCCGCCCGCAGGGCCGCCCGGCGGCCCCCGGGCGGCCCCGGGGACGGGCCCTGGACGGGTCCCGGCGGTGGAGAGCGCCGGTCCTGGCTACGATGGGCCAGCCGGTGGCCGATGGGGCCACACGGCCCACCGAACCTCGGGAAGGCCATGCTGAACAAGTACGCGCGTGCATTCTTCACGCGTGTCCTCACACCGTTCGCCGCATTTCTGCTCCGCCGTGGAGTGAGCCCCGACGCGGTCACTCTCATCGGAACGGCCGGGGTGATGGCGGGTGCTTTGGTCTTCTTCCCCAGGGGAGAGTTCTTCTGGGGCACGATCGTCATCACGCTTTTCGTGTTCTCGGATCTGATCGACGGCAATATGGCGCGCCAGGCGGGCATCTCCAGCCGCTGGGGTGCCTTTCTCGACTCCACCCTCGACCGGGTCGCCGACGGAGCGATCTTCGGCGGATTCGCGCTCTGGTACGCGGGCACGGGGAACGACAATGTGCTCTGCGCGGTGTCGATCTTCTGTCTGGCGAGCGGGCAGGTCGTCTCCTACACCAAGGCCCGCGGGGAGGCGATCGGTCTCCCGGTCGCCGTCAACGGGCTGGTCGAGCGCGCCGAGCGGCTGGTGATCTCCCTGGTCGCCGCGGGCCTGGCCGGGCTGCACGCCTTCGGCGTGCCCGGAGTGGACGTGCTGCTCCCGATCGCCCTGTGGATCGTCGCCATCGGCAGCGCCGTGACCCTGGGGCAGCGTGTCGTGACGGTGCGCCGGGAGTCCGCCGAGGCCGATGCCGCGACCCAGAGCGAGGCCGAGGCGAAGTGACCGCGCGGGACCGTCTCACCGACGGGCTGTACGGGCTGGGCTGGAGCGCGGTCAACAAGCTGCCCGAACCGGCCGCCGCCTCGCTCGGCCGGACCATCGCCGACACCGCCTGGAAGCGGCGCGGCCAGGGGGTGCTCCGGCTGGAGGCCAACCTGGCCCGGGTCGTCCCGGACGCCGGCCCCGAGCGGCTCCGCGAGCTGTCCCGGGCCGGCATGCGCTCGTACATGCGGTACTGGATGGAGTCCTTCCGGCTGCCGTCCTGGAGCGCGGAACGGGTCCGGGACAGCGTCGAGATCAAGAACATCCACCGGATGACCCAGACCCTGGCCGACGGCCGGGGCGTGATCCTCGCACTGCCGCACCTGGCCAACTGGGATCTCGCGGGGGCCTGGCTGACCAGGGCCCTGGACATCCCCTTCACCACGGTCGCCGAACGGCTGAAGCCGGAGACCCTGTACGACCGGTTCGTGGCCTACCGCGAGAGCCTCGGCATGGAGGTGCTGCCCCACGCGGGCGGCGCCGCCTTCGGGACCCTCGCCCGGCGGCTGCGGGCCGGCGGTCTCGTCTGCCTGGTCGCCGACCGCGATCTGTCGTCCTCGGGGGTGGAGGTCGAGTACTTCGGCGACACCGCCCGGATGCCGGCCGGACCCGCGCTGCTCGCCCAGCACACCGGGGCGCGGCTCTTCCCCGTCACCCTCTGGTACGGGCCGGAGCCCATGATGTACGGCGAGGTCCACGACCCCGTGGAGGTGCCCGGGGCGGGGACCCGGGCCGAGAAGACCTCCGCCATGACCCAGCTCCTGGCGGACGCCTACGCCGAGGGGATCGCCGAGCACCCGGAGGACTGGCACATGCTGCAACGACTGTGGCTCTCGGATCTGGAGCCCCGGCCGGGGGAGGCCCGCGCGTGAGGATCGGCATCGTCTGCCCGTACTCCTGGGACGTCCCCGGCGGGGTCCAGTTCCACATCAGGGATCTGGCCGACCATCTGATCCGGCTCGGCCACGAGGTGTCCGTGCTGGCCCCGGCCGACGACGACACCCCGCTGCCGCCGTTCGTCGTCTCGGCGGGCCGCGCCGTGCCCGTCCCGTACAACGGCTCCGTCGCCCGGCTGAACTTCGGGTTCCTCTCCGCCGCGCGGGTGCGGCGCTGGCTGCACGATGGCACCTTCGACGTCATCCACATCCACGAACCGACCTCGCCGTCGCTGGGGCTGCTCGCCTGCTGGGCGGCGCAGGGGCCGATCGTGGCGACCTTCCACACCTCCAACCCGCGCTCCCGGGCCATGATCGCGGCCTATCCGATCCTCCAGCCCGCGCTGGAGAAGATCAGCGCCCGGATCGCGGTCAGCGAGTACGCCCGGCGCACCCTCGTGGAGCACCTGGGCGGGGACGCGGTGGTGATCCCCAACGGCGTCGATGTCGGCTTCTTCGAGCGGGCCGAGCCGAAGCCCGAGTGGCAGGGCGGGACGATCGGCTTCATCGGCCGCATCGACGAGCCCCGCAAGGGCCTGCCGGTCCTGATGCGCGCCCTCCCCGCGATCCTGGCCGCCCGCCCCGGCACCCGGCTGCTGGTCGCCGGGCGGGGCGACGAGGAGGAGGCGGTCGCCGCCCTGCCGAAGGAGATGCGCTCGCGCGTCGAGTTCCTCGGGATGGTCAGCGACGAGGACAAGGCGCGGCTGCTGCGCAGCGTCGATGTGTACGTGGCGCCCAACACCGGAGGGGAGAGCTTCGGGATCATCCTGGTGGAGGCGATGTCGGCGGGGGCGCCGGTGCTGGCGAGCGATCTGGACGCCTTCGCGCAGGTGCTGGACCAGGGGGCGGCGGGGGAGCTGTTCGTGAACGAGGACGCGGGGACGCTGGCGGAGGCGGCGATCCGGCTGCTGGGGGACGAGGAGCGGAGGGAGGAGCTGCGGAAGCGGGGGAGTGCGCATGTGCGCCGCTTCGACTGGTCGACGGTCGGCGCGGACATCCTCTCGGTCTACGAGACCGTCACCGACGGCACCTCGTCGGTGGCCACCGACGACCGCCCCGGCCTCCGCGCCCGCTTCGGCCTGGCCCGCAACTGACCCCCGACGCGGGCCCCTGCGCACCAGCTGAGCCCGCTTCTGTCGGCGGGCGAGGCGCACTATCTCAGCCTCTCCGGCGATTGAGGAGCGGGCGCTCGGGGGCCGGTCCCCGAGCGTGGGCCGCGGGGTGGCGGGGGCGGCGGTAGCGTAGGGCGCCGTGACCGCAACGTTCATCTGGATTCTCGCCGCCCTCCTCACCACCGCCCTCTACCTCAGCTGGACCGCCGGCCGCCTCGACCGCCTCCACACCCGCATCGACGCCGCCCGCGCCGCCCTCGACGCCCAGCTCCTGCGCCGCGCCTCGGTCACCCAGGAACTCGCCACCGCCGGCGTCCTCGACCCCGCCGCCTCGATCGTCCTGTACGAGGCCGCGCACGCCGCCCGCCAGGCGGAGGAGGAGCAGCGGGAGGTCGCGGAGAGCGAGCTGAGCGCAGCCCTGAGGGCCGTCTTCGAGGAGGCCGAACAGCTCGACGCGGTCCGCCGGGTCCCCGGCGGCGAGGACGCCACCCTCGAACTCGCGCAGGCCGTCCGCCGCGTCCCCATGGCGCGCCGCTTCCACAACGACGCCGTCCGCGCCGCCCGCGCCCTCCGCCGCCACCGCAAGGTCCGCTGGTTCCGCCTCGCCGGCCACGCCCCCTTCCCCCTCGCCTTCGAGATGGACGACGAACCCCCCACCGCCCTCGCCGACCGCCCCACCGGCTGACCGCCCCACCGGCTGACCGCCCACCTCCCGGGAAACGATCCACCGCCTGCTCATTGGCCCTTGCAGTGGACTGGTCCACGGATGTTCCATCGATTCCGTCGATGCCGCGCCGCACCGCCGGGCGCGCCCCGATCCGTAACCCCCAGTCCCCAGTGAGGTCTCCGTGTCCAGCACGCCCACCCCCGCCCCGCTCCCCACCGACGGCCCGGCGACCGGCACCGCCCGGGTCAAGCGCGGCATGGCCGAGCAGCTCAAGGGCGGCGTCATCATGGACGTGGTCAACGCCGAACAGGCGAAGATCGCCGAGGACGCGGGCGCCGTCGCCGTCATGGCCCTGGAGCGGGTCCCCGCCGATATCCGCAAGGACGGCGGAGTGGCCCGGATGTCCGACCCCACCATGATCGAGGAGATCATCGAGGCGGTCTCCATCCCGGTCATGGCCAAGTCCCGCATCGGCCACTTCGTCGAGGCCCAGGTCCTCCAGTCGCTCGGTGTCGACTACATCGACGAGTCCGAGGTGCTCACCCCCGCGGACGAGGTCAACCACTCCGACAAGTGGGCCTTCACCACCCCCTTCGTCTGCGGCGCCACCAACCTCGGCGAGGCCCTGCGCCGCATCGCCGAGGGTGCGGCCATGATCCGCTCCAAGGGCGAGGCCGGCACCGGCAATGTCGTCGAGGCCGTCCGCCACCTGCGCCAGATCAAGAACGAGATCGCCCGGCTGCGCGGCTGCGACAACAACGAGCTGTACGCCGCGGCCAAGGAGCTGCGCGCCCCCTACGAGCTGGTCAAGGAGGTCTCCGAGCTGGGCAGGCTGCCGGTGGTCCTCTTCTCGGCCGGCGGTGTGGCCACCCCCGCCGACGCCGCGCTGATGCGCCAGCTCGGCGCCGAGGGCGTCTTCGTCGGCTCCGGCATCTTCAAGTCCGGCGACCCGGCCAAGCGCGCCGCCGCCATCGTGAAGGCCACCACCTTCCACGACGACCCGAAGATCATCGCCGATGCCTCCCGCAATCTGGGCGAGGCCATGGTCGGCATCAACTGCGACACCCTCCCCGAGACCGAGCGCTACGCCAACCGGGGCTGGTGATGACGGCTCCCGGCGCCCCCCGCATCGGGGTTCTCGCCCTCCAGGGCGATGTACGGGAGCATCTGACGGCACTGGCCGCGGCGGGCGCCGCGGCCGGTCCGGTCAGGCGCCCCGGGGAACTCGCCGGGGTCGAGGGCCTGGTGATCCCCGGCGGGGAGTCCACCACCATGTCCAAGCTGGCGAAGCTCTTCGGCATGATGGAGCCGCTCCGCGCCCGGGTCGCCGACGGGATGCCGGTCTACGGCACCTGCGCCGGTCTGATCCTGCTCGCCGACAAGATCCTCGACCCCCGCTCCGGCCAGGAGACCATCGGCGGCATCGACATGATCGTCCGCCGTAACGCCTTCGGCCGCCAGAACGAGTCCTTCGAGGCGTCCGTCGCGCTGAGCGGCGTGCGCGGCGGCCCCGTCCAGGGTGTCTTCATCCGCGCGCCGTGGGTGGAGTCGACCGGCGCCGAGGTGGAGATACTCGCGGAGCACGAGGGCCATGTCGTCGCCGTGCGCCAGGGGCGCGCGCTGGCCACCTCGTTCCACCCGGAACTCACCGGGGACCACCGGGTGCACGCCCTCTTCGCCGACATGGTGCGCGCGGCCCGATGACCCGTTCCCGGTAGGATCTCTGCGGAACGCAGCAGCACTGGGTAACGCGAAGGAGACAGGCAGATGTCCGGCCACTCTAAATGGGCTACGACGAAGCACAAGAAGGCCGTGATCGACGCCAAGCGCGGCAAGCTCTTCGCGAAGCTGATCAAGAACATCGAGGTCGCGGCCCGTACCGGTGGCGCCGACATCGACGGTAACCCGACCCTCTTCGACGCCATCCAGAAGGCGAAGAAGCAGTCGGTTCCCAACAAGAACATCGACTCCGCGCTCAAGCGCGGCGCGGGCCTGGAGGCCGGCGGCGCCGACTACGAGACGATCATGTACGAGGGTTACGGCCCGAACGGCGTCGCGGTCCTCATCGAGTGTCTGACCGACAACCGCAACCGCGCCGCCTCCGACGTGCGGGTCGCGATGACCCGCAACGGCGGCTCGATGGCGGACCCGGGCTCGGTCTCCTACCTCTTCAACCGCAAGGGCGTGGTGATCGTCCCCAAGGGCGAGCTGTCCGAGGACGACGTCCTCGGCGCGGTCCTGGAGGCGGGCGCCGAGGAGGTCAACGACCTGGGCGAGTCCTTCGAGGTGCTCAGCGAGGCCACGGACCTGGTCGCGGTGCGCTCCGCGCTCCAGGCCGAGGGCATCGACTACGACTCCGCCGAGGCCAACTTCGTCCCGACCATGCAGGTCGAGCTGGACGAGGACGGCGCGCGGAAGATCTTCAAGCTGATCGACGCGCTGGAGGACAGCGACGACGTGCAGAACGTCTTCGCCAACTTCGACGTCTCGGACGAGGTCATGGAGAAGGTCGACGCCTGACCGGCGCACGGCCGGCCGGCCGGGGCCGGCGACCCGGCACACTCCGGGGCAGGGCGGGCCGGCGGGTGGGGGTGAATCTGGGCTTCCTGCCCGAGCACTCCGTGACCGAGGAGCGCTTCGGGGGGCTC